>JBKPLM010000071.1:0-8719 GCA_046731655.1 Verrucomicrobiota bacterium
TCCCGCAAAGCGATCATGACGGAGATCGACCACAGTTTGCGCCGCCTAGGAATGGATTATGTCGATCTTTATCAGATTCACCGCTGGGATTACGATACGCCAATTGAAGAAACACTCGAAGCCCTCCATGATGTCGTGAAAGGAGGAAAAGTGCGTTACATCGGGGCATCGTCGATGTTTGCCTGGCAATTTTGCAAAGCGCTTTACCTGGCCGATTTCCACGGTTGGACGCGTTTTGTTTCGATGCAACCGCATTACAATCTGCTGAATCGCGAGGAGGAACGGGAGATGTTGCCTCTTTGCCTGGCGGAGGGTATTGGCGTGTTGCCGTGGAGCCCGCTGGCGCGCGGCCGTCTTGCTCGCGCATGGGAGGCGCAGCGGAGCACTGTGCGCGGTCAAACCGATGAGTACGGCAAAAAACTCTATTCCGGAACTGAAGAACTGGACAAACAAGTAGTTGATCGCGTCGGGGAAATCGCCAAAGCACGAGGCGTCCCCCGTTCTCAGGTCGCGCTCGCGTGGTTGTTTCACAAGCCTGCGGTAACGGCGCCAATTGTCGGCGCAACCAGACTTCATCACCTCGAAGAAGCGGTGGCGTCTCTGGAGGTGAAACTATCTGACGCGGAAATCGAAGCGCTCGAAGCACCATACGTTCCTCATCGCATTGCCGGATTCGAATAATCAAGATTTTGAGAGAACGTTAACGTGTCGGCGCCACGTAACCTTTAACAGCATCAACTCAGCAACCCAGCCATGCTTCCCGATTATATCGACTTTCTAATTAAACGATTCGAGAACCCGGATGAGGTTCGCACTTTTGAGAAAGGGCGGTTCGAACTCATCAAGATCCGCGGCATGACGATTGGCCGGGCAACGTATGAACCCGGCTGGAAATGGTCGCAGCACGTCGCACCTGTTGCCGGAACTCCCCTTTGTCAGGTGGAGCACATTGGCATGGTGATCGCGGGGCAAGCTGCGTGCGCCATGGAGAATGGAAGGACTTACGTCATGAAGCCTGGAGACATCTTTTACATCGGTCCCGGGCACGACAGTTGGGTCGTGGGCGATCAACCTTATGTTTCTCTTCACTTTCTTGGAGCAGAAAAATACGCGCATGACTGAGAGAATTGCTTGAAGAAAGAGTTCCGCCCAGCGCTGAAGAATTGCGTCATTATCACAATGAAGCGCCAGTTCTTTTATGTGCTTTCAGGGACGGCCGTTCCGGAAACGGAAGGAAGGGAGCACCAAATACCAGCCGGCTCCAGGATTGAACTAGCTCCCGGCGTCCATCACAAATTCTTGAATAGATCTGATCAGGACGTGGGCTTCCTTATTATCTCCGCGCCGTCCATGAAAGCAGATCGAATTGACCTGGAATGATGAAGATGCGCTTGGACCACCTATGCGCGACTACGCGGTTTAATCGTTTCGAGCGCGCTCTTCAGATCGTCGATTAAATCACGGACATCTTCCACGCCCACCGAAAGCCTGACGAGCGAATCTGTAACGCCCAGTTTTTCGCGCTGCTCCTTCGGAACCGAAGCATGCGTCATGAGCGCGGGATGATTGATGAGGCTTTCCACGCCGCCCAAACTTTCCGCCAGCGCGAACAGGTGCGTGTTCTCCAGAAAACGCCTGGTGCCCGCGAGATCGCCTTTCAAAACGATCGTTACGATTCCGCCGAAGCCGCGCATTTGTTGCCGCGCCAGATCGTGTTGGGGATGCGATTTTAGCCCCGGGTAGCTAACCGATTTTATCCCGCGCTGTTCCTCCAGCCAGCGTGCAATTTCCAGTGCATTTGAACAATGTCGCTCCATCCGAAGCGCCAATGTTTTCAAACTGCGTAGCACAAGAAAACTGTCGATGGCACCGGCGATTGCGCCGACCGAGTTTTGCAAAAACCAAATTTGATCACCGAGTTCTTTGTTGTCGCCGACTACGACCACTCCACTTACCAGATCGGAGTGGCCGTTTAAATACTTCGTTGCGGAATGCACCACGATGTCGAATCCGTTTTCGATCGGACGTTGAATCCACGGCGTTGCAAATGTGTTATCGCAAACCGAGATGATGTTGTGTTCACGTGCGATTTTCGCGATCGCTTCGAGGTCGATCAGCTTCAGCAGTGGATTGCTTGGAGTTTCGATCCACACCATGCGCGTGTTTGGTTTGATTGCGCGCTCGAGATCGTTCGCATCGGTCAAATCAGTATAAGTAAAATCAAGATTCGCCGAGCGACGGCGCACCTTATCGAACAACCGGAATGTGCCGCCGTAAAGATCGTCGCTGGCAACGACATGCGACCCGCTCTCGATCAGCTCGAGCACAGTCGCCATTGCAGCGAGGCCGGAGGCAAACGCGAATCCCCGCGTACCGCTTTCCAAATCGGCGATGCATTTTTCGTAAGCGAGCCGGGTGGGATTAATCGAGCGCGCGTAATCGTAACCTTTGTGCTTTCCCGGGCTCTCCTGCACGTACGTCGATGTCGCATAGATTGGAGTCATCACCGCGCCAGTGGAAGGATCGGGCTCCTGCCCGGCGTGAATCGCGCGCGTGGCAAATTCGTGTTGCTTCTTCATCTTTGCGCAATCTACCCGCGAATAGTGCGATTAGCGCTGAGAAAAATCAGAATCCGATCCGCTCGGCCAACTGTTCACTGCTTCGGCATGTGCAACCGCAAATACGAGAGCAGGTCGGAACGCGTGACCAGCCCCAGGAATTTGTCGTCTTTCATTACGATGGCGACACGGCCGCGATCAAATACATCCAAAAGATCCTTGATCGTCGCTTTTGGCGGCAATATTTCCAACTTGGATGTCATCGCATTTTTCACCGGATCATTAAAATGCGACGGATCGCGGTGCACTTTCACGAGAACATCGGATTCATCGAGAATACCCACCGCACGTCCATGTTGATCGACTACTGGAACCTGTGAGACATCCGCGCTGCGCATACGCTTAAACGCCGTCAGTAATGTGTCCGTCGGTCCGACGGAAACGACTTCGCCGGCTTCGTAACGATGCGAGATGAGATCGCTCAAATCCCCGTGCGGCGGACGATGGATGAAACCTTGCTCTGCCATCCAGAAATCGTCGTACATCTTGGAAAGATATTTGTTCCCGGTATCGACCACGAAGCTAACGACTCGCTTCGGTTTCGTCTGTTTACGGCAATAACGCAGCGCGCCGCCGACGAGTGTGCCCGTAGAAGATCCGCCGAAAATTCCTTCCTTGCGCAATAACTCGCGGACTGTGGCGAAGCTTTCCTCGTCATCAATCTCAAATGCTTCCGTCACCAGCGACATGTCGGCAATCTCAGGAATAAAATCCTCGCCGATGCCTTCGACGGCCCAGCTGCCCGCTTCGTTCAGCTTGCCTGACTTAACATATTCGTAAAGTATGGAACCCTTTGGGTCGGCCAAAACCATTTCGATGCCGCGTCGCGGTTTAACGCGATTGAAAAATCGTCCGAGACCAGTCAGCGTCCCACCAGAACCGACACCTACAACAATCGCATCGATATCGTGCCGCATTTGTTCCCAAATTTCCGGGCCAGTGGTGCGCTCGTGCGCAAGAGGATTTGCAGGATTCCCGAATTGATTCACATAAAATGCGCCCGGGATTTCTTCGGCAAGCCGCGCCGCTACATCCTGGTAATATTCAGGATGGCCGCGCGTCACATCCGAACGGGTGATCCGCACTTCAGCGCCGAGCGCTTTCACGTGCGAGATTTTTTCCTGCGACATTTTATCCGGGATCACCAGCAGGACGCGATAGCCTTTAGCGCCAGCAACCAGCGCAAGGCCCAAACCGGTGTTCCCTGCCGTGGCTTCGACGACGGTGCCACCGGGCCGCAATTTCCCTTCCTCTTCCGCAGCTTCAATCATCGAAAGCGCGATCCGGTCCTTGATCGATCCGCCTGGATTTTGATTTTCAAGCTTGAGAAAAAGCTGACATGGACCGGTGTCGAGCTGCGTAATCTCCACCAGTGGCGTGTCGCCGATCAGCGACAGGATTTGAGGCGGACCCTTTGAACTGATCTGGGGAGCGGTTGGAGTTTCGAGCATGCGAATCGTTAGGGGATTATTGGCGGTTCGCCTTTATGCGACCATTCCGATTTGCTGTCTTCAAGAAATTGTTGGAGCACATCGAAACGGACTTCGCCGTAGTTCAATGCGTAGCGGAGATCGCCGCCTTTGTAAATCCAAGTCGTGGGAATCCATGAGAGCGGCATGCCGGCGAATTGCTTGATCTTGTTGTCTCCTTTTCGCGGCCCGGGGTCAGCCAGGATGGTGACGTTCTGTTGGTCTGTGATTTGAAATTTCTGCAACATCGCACGGCCATCCTCGCCATTATTCCAAATGGACACAAAATAGAATTTCACCTGCGGATTGTCCTTGGTCATCTTGAGCCATCCGCCGCTTTTCAATTCCGCCTGGCAATTGGAACACCACGGTGCCCAAAGATGGACGACGCTAAGATCGGGTGATCTGATTGCTTCGAGGATTCGTTGCTCAGCGGGAGACTCAGCGCGGAGCGATGTGGCTGCGAGGAGCGCAACCAAGATCGGGAATCGGACTATCCACATGTTCTCCTGAAGGATAAAGGGGAAACGCCTAATGCTCAATGCCGAACGTCAAAACCGGAACCCTGTGTTTGACCTCCGCTGGTAACTTGGCTAGTGTGGCATCCCCATTTCCACCGCTTAGCTGCGTGGGAAAGATCGGTGCTTGATTGAGAGTGCCGCATTGCCTGAAGGAGGCCCACTTAATTTTATGATTCACATGCAGGATGTAATGGCGAAGCCGATGCCGGACTTTCGCGAGGGAAGCATCGTCAAGGGACGCATTTTGGAAATTCGCCCGCGCGAAGTGCTGGTCGATGTCGGATACAAATCCGAGGGCGTCATTCGATTGGCAGAATTTGACGATGTCGATTCCTTGGAAGTAGGCGACGAAGTGGACGTGCTTCTGGAGCGGCTTGAGAACGAGGAAGGCATGGTCGTTCTCTCGAAGGAAAAAGCCGCTTACCGTCAAAATTGGAACAAGATCGTCAGCGTGTTCGAAGGCGTCGGCCTGATCAAAGGCAAGGTGAAGTCGGTTGTGAAAGGCGGCTTAATGGTCAACATCGGTGTTGAGGCATTTTTGCCGGCGTCCCAAATCGATGTTGTTCCGCCAAAGGACTTACAGCAATTCGTTGGAAACACGTACGATTTCAAAATCGTCAAGCTCAACGACGACCGTAAAAACGTCGTGCTCAGCCGTCGCGAAGTGATCGAGCAGGAGCGCAGCGAAAAACGCCAAAAATTCATGGAAGGCGTCAACGTGGGCGACCGTGTGATTGGCACAGTGAAGAACCTCACTGACTTCGGCGCATTCATCGATCTGGACGGCATGGATGGCCTGCTGCACGTCACCGATATGACATGGGGCCGGCTTGGGCATCCCAACGAGTTGCTGAAGGTGGGACAGCAGTTGGAAGTCGTCGTGCTCGACATTAACAAGGAAAAAGAGCGCGTCTCGCTCGGCCTCAAACAAACTCAGAAGAATCCGTGGGACCAAATCGAGGAGCGTTTCCCCGCTGGCCAGCGTATCAAAGGTAAGATCACCAATCTTGTTCCCTACGGCGCGTTTGTTGAAATCGAAGAAGGCGTGGAAGGACTTATCCATGTCTCCGAACTTTCGTGGACGAAACGGATCATGCGCCCTTCCGATATCTTGAGCGTCGGCCAGGAAGTGGAAGCTGTCGTACTCGGTGTGAACAAGGAAGAACAAAAGATCTCATTGGGTCTGCGCCAGTTGGAGCCGAATCCGTGGGATGAGATCGAGAAGAAATTCACCATCGGCAGCCAGGTGAAAGGCAAGATTCGCAACATGACCGCCTATGGCGCGTTTGTGGAGTTGGAAGAAGGCATCGACGGAATGATTCACGTGTCCGACCTGAGTTGGACCCGCAAGATCAATCACCCCAGCGAAGTCTTTAAGAAAGGCGATGAAATCGAAGCAGTGGTGATCGACATCGACAAGGTAAACCAACGGATCAGCCTTGGGATCAAACAACTCGCGGACGACCCGTGGAAGACGATTGATGAGAAATACAAGATCGGCGATCTGGTGACAGGCAAAGTAACCAAGCTCGCCAGCTTCGGCGCGTTTGTGCAGCTGCAAGACGATATTGATGGCCTCGTGCACATCTCGCAATTGAGCGAGGATCATGTAGCGAAAGTGAAGGATGTCCTCAAAGTCGGTCAGGAAGTCGAAGCGCGCGTGATCAAGGTGGACAAACTTGAGCGGCGTATTGGATTATCAATCAAGGCCGCGAACTACACCGAAGAGCAATTGCGCAAAGAAGCCGAAGCGCTCGATACACTCCGCCCCGGCGAAGACATGGTCGGCCTTGAAAAAGCTTTCGCCGCGGCCGAACAGGAAGAATATCGCCCTGGAGAGTCAAAGACGGCCAGAGAACCGAAAGAATCCAAGCGCGAGTCGAAGAAAGATTCCAAGAAGAAATAGCCTCGAGAGTGGCTCGTTGCTGTGCAGCCCGACACAGTAAAGCGCTTCAGACACTCTAATCTTTCGTGTGGCTCGATCGCCTATTTGGTGTCGCTGCTTGGGACACTTTTGTTACCAGCTGACCTGACTCGTCCCTGGGCGGTTCTGCTGTTAATTGGCGCAGCAGTACTGGCTGTGTTCGCCTGGAGACGGCAAAAGTGGATACCGGCGTTCCCGGAACATCCGGTTACTCGGATATCCAGCTTACACCGGAGACGCCTCTACTTGCTCGGAATGCTAACCGCGTTCCTGCTTGTGTTGGCCGCAGACCTCCGTTACCTGGCTGCTCCGAAGGAAAGTTTTGGGCTAGCCGGTCTTCTATGGTTGGCAAGCATAGGTTTGTTGCTGTGTGCCGCATTCCTGGGATCGCGGTCAGCCCTGGATCGTTCCAATGAGCTGCATTTCGCGCCTTGGACGACTCGGGAGATCGTGATACTCGCCGCGCTGATCTTGGTTGCGTTGGTTACCCGAGTTTGGGACCTGACCAAGTTCCCGGACAATATTTACCCGGACGAGATAATGACCGGCACCGTGGCCACTCAATCTTATATGACAGGTACCGGTTCCAGTCCTTCAGTCTTCGGCACCGTATGGAGCGGGATAGATTTACCGGCCCTGTGGTTTTGGATAGTATCGCTATTTCTTAAACTCGGCGGCAGCACTCTTGCAATGCTAAGACTCCCTGCCGCATTATTCGGCGCGGCCACGATTGTTCCGCTGTACGGACTGATACGCGGAACCTGGGGCAAATGGGCCGCAGTGGCTGGGACCGCCATCTTCGCTTTCAGCGCCTCTAATATCCATTACAGCCGTCTCGCGCTTAATAATATAACGACACAGTTCTTCTGGACGGTTTGTTTCTTTTTCTTGTTGCGCGCACTGCGGTCGCGTAGGCCGCTCGATTGGGCAGTCGCCGGAATATCGGCAGGGCTCAGCGAATACTTCTACTATGGCACCCGGCTGTTGCCGTTTATCCTGATTCTATTCATTTGCTACACACTCGTTTTTCATTGGAAGCGAGCACGCAGATATCCGAGTGAGTTCTTATTACTCGCTGGAAGTTATTTGGTAGGGTTTGGACCTCTTTTATTTCACTTTATCTCGAAGCCAAATCTCTATTTCGGTCGAGGGGCGAGCTTAATGATATGGTCGCCCCATATTCCAACCACGCTCGACGATTTCGAGACTGGTTGGAAAACAGTTTGGCCTGTAGTCCGCGAGAACCTGCTTGGAATAAGCACACACAGCTCGCAAGACATTATTTACTATGCTCCGCTGCTTCTGCCTGCTGAAGCCTCGCTGCTTGTATTAGGGGTTGCCTTACTCTTATGGCACTGGCATCACCCGGCCGCGTTCCTCCTGCTCATTTCCGCGACCGGCGTTTTGCTCATAGGCGGCACGCTTGTCGCGTATCCCAACAGTTTCCCACCGCTGATTAACCACTGGACTCCAGCTTTCCCGGCTTTCTACGTTGCACTAGCTGTGCCCATCGGGGCGTGGGCGACATCCATGGAATTGCCGTTACGGCTGCGCTGGGTCTTGCCTGCTACGCTCGCCATTGGCTTATCACTCCTTGGCTGGTCTAATCTGAACTTCTACTTTCATTACTATTACGCCGATCCTGTCACCCTAAGGAGCAGAGCGTACAGATCGGCGCAGCAGAACTATGAGATTCAAACTGCCCAGAGCCGGCTTCAGGCATCGCTCGGCCCTGGATACCACGTGTTTGTCATCGGCAAAGGCTCGCCGCCGTACGATCCTACAACCACACGATACCTCGGGGCCGACCAAGAGCGGACTATACTACCTAATCCTGCCATCGAATTGTCATCCATTACTGCTGGGAGCAAAGGGCTGGCGTTCCTTTTCTTTCCAGGAAGCGAACAATATAGGGAACTGACGCGTAGACTGTACCCGGGCGGCGTGGACGGCGAGGTGACCACAAAGCAGGACAAGCACCTCTTCTACACGTACGTGCTGCCGCCAACACAAGCGCCAGCGACCCATTAATCAGACTGGAAGCTAGCTAGCATGTTGTAGTGGCCTCGTTGTGTCGAGGCGATCCAGCGGTATCGGTTCATTAGCGGCACAGCGACACAGCGCCGTGGCTACAGCACATGGCGTTAATGAGATGGCTTCCATTCACCACGCTCGACATGACAATCC
>JBKPLM010000072.1:0-4525 GCA_046731655.1 Verrucomicrobiota bacterium
AAGCAACGCAATCAATTCCGGTCGCGTTTTATATGTTCAGTGGTCCCGATTTCCTATACGTCGATCAATTTTTCCCCAGAGCATCGGTCTACATTCTGTGCGGAAAGGAATCGATGGGACCGCCGCCCGATCCGTTGCGCATCTCCAACCTCGCCGCTGCGCTGGGAAATCTGGAGAACGCAATGAAGTCCTCGCTGAACACGACCTACTTCATTACGAAACACATGAAGGTGGATCTGCACGAGCAGAACCTCAATGGCGTGTTGCCTATTCTCTACACCTTTATCGCACGCGCCGATAAGTCGATTACGAATGTCACCTTCGGCGCGCTGAACAGTAACGGCGCATTTGAAGAGGCTGCGGTGGGAAAGAAAGGCGGCATTCCCGGAGTGCGAATCCGCTACACCGATAATCAATCGGGCAATTCACAAACGCTCTATTATTTCACCACCGATATTTCCGATGGTGGAATCAAGTCCACGCCAGGTTTCCTCAAATTTTGTGAGCGTCTCGGAACCGGCTCGAGTTTTCTGAAGTCTTCTTCGTATCTAATGTTCGAGCAGGGCTTCGGGACCATCCGGAATTTCATTCTCGACCATAGCAACCGAATCGTGCAGGACGACTCCGGAATTCCCCTGGCTTATTTCGATCCAAACAGGTGGAACCTGCGTTTTTTTGGCGTTTATCTCGGCCCGATCGATCTCTTCAAACAACATTATCAGCCCAGGCTTCAGGAACTTTTTCAGCAGGGCAATCCGCCGCCGCTCGACTTTGGATTCGGTTATCGCTGGAACTACAAGGAAGCCAATTTAATCGTGGCCGACCGGAAGTAGAATCGCCGCTTTAACGCTTCATCGGTTCACCGTTTCGGGGATTAAAACCTCCGAAACCACGAGTAAGGAAAATCGTCTCCGGGGCAATCGGTCGGCCAACGCGGTGGATTCATTTCACGGTGTGGCCGCACAGGAATCGCGCCTCTGTCGGTCTTACCGCAACGGTCTCGCAGATAGCGGATGAGTTCCTCGCATGCGTCAAGCTGCGCGCGGGTTGGCTGGCCACGATTGAAATCGCCGACCAGACAAATGCCGAGCGAAATGTTGTTCAGATAATCGCTGTGCACGTGTCCGCCATTGATCTGCCGACGCCAGCGATCGCCCACTTCGACCTGGCCGTTCCCTGTGGATGTTCCGTTCCCGATCACAAAATGATAAGCGAGACCATTCTGCATCCTGCGCACGTGTCGGTGATAATAATCGAATACGCGCGCGTTCCCCTGCCGCGTGCCGCTGTTGTGAACCACTATGAATTGCCAGCGCCGCCGTTTCACTGGCGCGCGTCGGATCGCTTCGATGACGGATCTCGTCAGATAACGGTAGTTAGCCGAACTGCGAGACCACGGCCAGAAGCCCCGTCTCGGCGGAGGCGACGGCGGGGGCTCAAAGCCCTGATCCTCTTCGAGACCCGACTTTTCGATTACAACCTGAGCGCGCTCGCTGGGTGCACGCGGAACTTTTTGTTCGGCCGACGCCGCTGGCGTTGGCGCCGCAGCTCCGACACTCTTGGGCGCTGGAGTTGGGCGCTCTGGCGCCGTAGCACGCTCTTCCGCAGCGGCCGACGGCGTCTTTTCCGGTTTCGGTGTTTCTTCTTCTTTTCGCGCCGATTTGGATTTCCCCGCTTTTTTTGTTTTGCGCGAAAGCTCCTTGGATTTCTTTGATTTCGGTTTGGGCGTGGGCGTGTGGCGCCGTTTTGATTTTGCGGAAGCCCCGGGCTCGGGCGTCTCGCGTGGGGTAGGCGCTGGCGTTGCCTCTTCTTCGTCGTCAGATTTTGGCTTTGCTTTGCGAGGACGCGGGGATTCCTCTGCGTGTTTCGGTTCGTTATCGTCGCTGGTTGACTCTTCTTTTGCTGCCTTTGCTTTCGGGATTGGCGTCGGCGATTTTTTTTCTTTCGGAGAACGGTCGGTTTTCTTTTGTGACTCTTCGTTTGCCAATTTTGCATGAGGAATCGCGGTTGGGGCTTTTTCCGGGCTTGCAGACCCGCCTGCGTCGCTATGCGAAGCATTGCGGGCAGGCACCAGGTGTTTTTTTCCCGATTTGTCCCTCGATGCTTTTGCTATCGGGCTCGGAGATTTTTTTGGTTTTGGAGACGCCGTAGCATGCGTCTCGATTCGTTCGGATTCGTCGCGCCGGCTTTTTTCTTCGTCTCCGACCTGTGCGCGGAGGAGACTGCCGACCATTGCGCCAGAGGCGAGCGCAGTTGTGAGCCAAATGCGAAAGCGCACCACTGCGACCGACCGTAACAGAGCGCGGGACGCGATCAACCAGATCGTTAAAAAAGTTAAAAGAGTTACAAAGTTACAAGGTCAGAGCGCCATTCGTTTTAACGATTCAAGTTTTTCACTCTTCTAACTTATCGCCGCGGGTTCCGGCACGGCCGGAGCAGCCGTGCGCATTTTTTCCCATTCGCGCCGCAGAATGGCGTTCAACTTACCGCCGAGCAACAAGAGCAGACAAGTCAGATACATCCAGGTCAGCAACACGACGATGGACGCCAACGCGAGATACGTGGGGTTGTAGCGATCATATCTCGCCACATAGAGCTGAAAAAGCTTCGTCGCGATGATCCAACCAACCGAAAAGAAAATCGCGCCTGGCAACGCCTGACGGACGGTCAAATAATTTTCCGGCGTCAGGAGATAAAGCGCGAGCGCGAGAATGACCAGCGCCACAAAGGTAAAGGGCAAATTCAGTGTCGCGATCCACGCTTGCAGGGGAAAAGCCAGCTGGAAGTTCACTTCTGCAAGACCGGCCAGCCGTTCGCCAAAGACGATTGCGTTGAAGCAGAACACGATGATGATCCCAAACCAAAACAGCATGAAAAATGAGATGATATATTTCGACCACCAATGGGGATCTTCCCGTATTCCGTAGGTATGGCTGAGGGCGCGTGAAGTTGTCGCAACGAAGACAGTGCCGAAATAAATTCCGAGAATGATTCCCGCGTTCGCGAGCAGGCCGCTCGAGCCTGTCACCACCACATTCGCCATCGTAGAATCCAGAATGTCCTGCACTTTCGGGTCCGGCGGCATGAAGCTTTTCAAGAGAAGGAACATCCGATGCAATTTGGTCGGATCGGTGCCGAAAAGACCTAGGAGATGCCAAAGAAACAATGATCCGGGGGCCAGCGCGAAAAGAAGCAGATACGCCATCTGTGCCGCCAGCCCGGTCGTGGTATCCATAGCCGTTTCCCAAACCAGACGGCGCACTACGCGCCAGAGGAATCCGAGATATTTCATCTGCATCGAGAGTTTACTTTGCCCGACATAAATATCCATTAAACTCCGAATGCTTCCGTCCTCTTTACCTCATGAGGCGAGTTTCCCATAGTCCTTACGATGGCCTGACAAACTGTGAAAAAACGAATACTGATCCTCACGGCGAGTTTCGGGGAAGGTCACAACAGCGCCGCGCGCGGAATTCGCGATGGGCTGGCCCGCGTTGCCCCGGAAGGGACCGAGGTAGAATTGCGCGATTTGTTCGCCGAAGCCTACCCCCTGCTCAACGAACTGGTTCGGAAGAGTTATCTTTGGGTAGTTGATTTTGCGCCGCGTGTGTGGGGAAGCGTCTACCGCTGGCTCGATCGCAAGCAGGATTATGACAAAAATTTCCGGCGATTTTCCCGGCTCAAAGAACACTTCGCTGCTTTGCTCGATCGCTTTCAACCAGACATAGTCGCTTCCTCCTTTCCAGCTTATCCCTACCTGCTTGAGCAGATCTTGGATCCCAACAGGCTTTGCAAAAGCGTCGTCATCGTGACCGACTCGATCACGGTCAACAACATTTGGTATCGCTGCGCCGCCGATTACTTCCTCGCTCCAAACGAACAGAGCGCCGCGGTCTTGCGAGCAGGGGAAGTCGCGCCACAAAAAATCAAAATATTCGGGTTTCCTGTTAGTCCGAAGTTTGCCGATTCGACGCAAGCTCGACAATTCCCTTCGGCCAATTCCAAACGCCGAGTCCTCTACATGATCCATGCCGCGACACGTCACGCGCCCGAACTCGTACAACGGCTTGCCGATCTTGGCGTCGATCTCACCGTGACTATTGGCCGCGCCGACAAACTACGGCCAGCCATCGAAACGGCGGCAGCCGATCCCAACATCAAAGTCCTCGGCTGGACCGACCAGATTCCCTGCATGCTACAGGCCAGTCACTTGCTGATCGGAAAGGCTGGAGGCGCCACGGTGCAGGAAACGATCGCTGCCGGCTGTCCGATGATCATCAATCACGTCGTCGCTGGACAGGAGGAAGGCAACGCCAGGTTGATCGTCGAAACGAATTCGGGCGTGATCGCAAATTCGCCGCGAGAGGTAATCGCGCAGGTGCAACGCGCGTTCGCTGACGACGCAAAACAATGGAGCGAATGGTCTGCGCATATCAACAAGCTCAGTAGGCCCCGTGCGGCGCTCGATATCGCGGAATTCTTATTGTCGTTGTAGTTCTGCCAAACCACGAAAAGACACATAATT
>JBKPLM010000073.1:0-5966 GCA_046731655.1 Verrucomicrobiota bacterium
CTTCTACGATGTGCTGCAAAACCGGTTTGCCGCGCACTTCGATCATCGGCTTGGGAAGATCATCAGTGAGCTCGCGCATGCGCGTGCCGCGCCCAGCTGCCAGCACTACTGCCTTGTCGATCTTAGTCATGAATTACTAAAGCTAGCGCATGCGCCCCGCCCGCGGCGGCGGGCCAGAGACTCCGCGTTACTTCTTCTCGGTAATTGTAAGAGCGGGCAGGTTAGCTTGTTTGATTAATTCGCTTACCTTTGACACATCTTCGGTTTTTAATTGCGCCCACTTCTTTAATTGCTCTTCCAATTGGTTACTCAACATTTGGAAAACGTTCAGCTGTCCCTGAGTGGGCGCTGTGTCACTAGACTCGATTGTGTGACTGAACGTCTCGAGACGTTCGTTCAGCATATCGGGGAAGGCGAGGTTTCCTTCGGAGCCTTTCATGTTTACCTGGATGAGTTTTTGTTCCACCTCCGACATTTTGTGATCGAGATCGTCCGCTGCCGCGAATGCCGCTTTTAACCCGGTGTCGTCGCCGAAACGTTTGTGCAAGGTTTGAAGCTGAGATCTAAGATCGCGGATCTCGTTGACGGCCTGATGCAATCGCGACATCGAATCTTTTACCTGCGTCGCCAGAGCAAATTGCTTTTGCACGGCGGCCTCTGCGCCTTTGGTCCTCGGATCGATTGCCAAATGTAACGGCGCGGTCTGCGATTTTCCGCCGACGGTTAGTTTCACTTGATAGTCGCCCGGCGGGGCGAGCGGTCCTCTCGGTCCGACGCCGGAGTAAAACGCTCCAGGTATCTGAATGGGATCTTCGTACCGCAGATCCCACGCAAAGCGATTCATTCCTTGATTTGCCGGAATTGTTTTTGGCCGCTCGACGCGATCCGGCCATTCAGGCGGCTGTTCGCCTTCTTTTTTCTCTTTGCTGGAAAGATGCCTGACGCCTTTCCCTGAAGTATCCAAAATATCGAGTGACACTTCTTCCTTTGGCGTAGTCTTGAAATAGTAATTGATGATCGCGCCCGAGGGCGGGTTTTCGCCGACCGGCTGCCGCTTGTCGAATTCCTCTGGGTAATGCAAGCGCACTGCGTTTTGCGGTTGATAAAGCATCAAATCTCCTTGCGCAGATTGCGCGCTCAGCTGGCGCAGCGGCGTAATGTCATCCAATACCCAGAACGAACGGCCATGAGTCGCCACGACCAGATCGTCGTCCTTTACAACCAGATCGTGAATCGGTGACACGGGCAGATTCAACTGCAGCGGCTGCCAATGTGCGCCGTCGTCAAATGAAACGAAAACTCCGAGCTCTGTGCCCGCATAAAGCAGTCCGCGTTTTCTGGGATCTTCGCGCACCGCATGGACGTATGCACCATCTGGAATTCCAGCCACGATTGTGCTCCAGCTTTTTCCCAGGTCCGTCGTTTTGAAAATGTACGGTTTGAAGTCGTCAAGTTTGTGCCGATCCACAGCGACAAACGCGATGTTGGCGTCATGCGGAGACGGATCGATGAGATCGACAGTGCTCCACTCCGGCATTTTCGGCGTGACATTCGACCAATGCTGGCCGTCATCCGTCGTGACGTGGACTCGGCCATCGTCAGTCCCAGCCCAGAGTGTTCGTTGCATTACCGGCGATTCTGCGAGAGCGAAGACGGTATCGTAATATTCAACCGACGTAATGTCGTTAGTGAGTGGGCCGCCGCTTGGCTGTTGCTTGGATTTGTCGTTACGCGTCAGATCGCCGCTGATCTGCGCCCAGCTATGGCCGTGATCGGTCGATTTGAAAACGCACTCGGCGGCCGTGTAGAGCACGTCCGGATTGTGCGATGAAAGCGTCAGCGGTGACACCCATTGAAAACGATGAAGAAGATCAGCAGCTCCGTATCCTGAGTTATCTAGAGGCCAGACGGTCACGTCCTGCGATTCTTCTTTATTTTTGTCGTAGCGATGAATGCGACCTTCTTCATTTGAATAGATGATGTGCCAATCGCGCGGATCCGGCACCACGAACCCGCATTCGCCGCCCCCAGCCACAAACCAATCTGCCGGCCCGATCGCGCCCCAGTCGGTGCGGCTCGCGATTCCCACGTTTGAGTTGTCCTGCTGCGCGCCATAAACGTGGTATGGAAACGCATTGTCCACGGCGACGTGATAAAACTGTGCGGTTGGCTGGTTGTTTTGGGTGGTCCACGTTTTCCCGCCATCGAGTGAGATACTCGCGCCACCGTCATTGGCGTTCGCGATCCGATTAGGATTTTGTGGATCGATCCAGAGGCCGTGGTGATCTCCGTGACGCGCTGGCAATAAATTAAAAGTTTTTCCGCCATCAACCGACCGAAACAGCCCGGTGTTTAAAAGGTAAACTGTGTCAGCGGATTTCGGGTCAGCATAAACTTTGCTGAAATACCACGCACGCTGGCGGAATCGACCATCATCATTTACGCGGGTCCAATGTTGTCCGGCATCATCGGAACGATAAAGACCGCCTTCTTTCGCTTCGATGATTGCATAAACGCGGTTCGAATCGGCGCCGGAAACCGCGATCCCGATCTTGCCGAGGATCCCTTCGGGCAGGCCGTTGCCCTCGAGACGTTTCCAAGTAACGCCATTATCCTCAGATCGGTAGAGCCCACTTCCTGGACCGCCGCTAGAAAAAAACCATGGCTGCCGTCGAGCCTGCCATAGCGAAGCGAAAACAATGTTCGGATTGTGCGGATCAAAAACGACGTCAATCCCGCCGGTGTTTTCATCTTTGGACAAAACTTTTGTCCACGTTTTCCCGCCGTCGGCAGTGCGGAATATTCCGCGCTCAGCGTTTGGACCAAACGCGTGACCAAGAGCCGCGACCAGAACAACATTCTCATCTCTTGGATCGACAACTAATGCGCCGATTTGACGGCTGTCTTTTAACCCAACATTCTGCCATGTCTTGCCGCCATCGATAGATTTGAAAACTCCGGTGCCGTAGGTGGTATTGCCGCGTATCGCCGCTTCGCCAGTGCCTGCGTAGATCACGTTGTGATCTGATGGCGCAGTAGCAATCGCTCCGATCGATGAAATTGGTTGCTTATCGAAGAGAGGAGTCCAATTCGCGCCGCCATCGATCGTTTTCCAAACTCCGCCCGCAACGGCGCCAAAATAATAAGTGTCCGGCTCGCCCGGCACGCCTTCAATGGTTAAGGCGCGCCCCCCGCGAAACGGTCCAATCTGTCGCCACTGCATTCCATTGAACAATTTTTCATCAATGCCTCCAGGCGGAGCAGGAGTCGGGGATTGAGCTGGTAGAGCAGAAGATGAAAAGAAGAATACAGAGGTAGCGAAAATGGTTTGAGCTAGCCAAAGAGAACCACGACCAGGCGTAATCATCCGCCTAACGTGGGAAGGCTGCGACTTCGTTCAACTGGAATCGCACGCGCGAAGCCTCGGCACTGCTCTGGAGTTTTCGCAATGCCCTGCGGAATCTTTATTAAGCGTTGATCGCAGCCATTCTAGCGGCGGGCGTTTCCACCGCGTTTCCACCGGGTTCACCGCCGCCAAAATGTCGTGCGGCGTAATACGACCCAATTACCAAAACGGCCGCAATAAACTGAGCAACGAGGGTCTCAACTGTGGGGAACACTGCAAACCAAAGTCCCATCCAGGGCGGCATATAGTTTTTTAGAGCAGTGATTTCAGTCGTGGAAATCCAATGCGCCAGTTGCATCTCCTGCGCTTGCTCGCCGACCATTACCAGCAATACAACTCCGAGGAGAATGCCGGTAGTGATCAGCATTTTCCGATACGGCAGACGCTGTTGAAGAACGAAGGTCAACACCGCTACCATCGCTGTGAGGACGATACCCAGCAGCGCACCTTTTAACACCACGATGCCACCCAGGCGTAAATGATAGCTTTGCAAAAAAAGCACCACCTCGAATCCCTCGCGATACAGAGAGGTGAATCCGAGCAGGACCAATCCAAACCAGAGACGCGATCTGGAGATTTCGGCGGTGCGCGCATTTTCGAGTAACGACTTGCGGCGACGATTATGGGCGCGAATCCATCCTCCCCAATAAATTTTGTGAAAGAACCAGTTCATGATGACGAGCAAAACGATGACTGCCAACAATCCGGTAGCGGCTTGCAAATCAAGCGCCGACATGTTGTCGCTGAGTGAGCCGACTATGCGCACTGCGATGAACCACGTAATCAAGCTCCCCACGAGTGCGAGGCCCGCGCCGAGCGCGACTGGCCGGCGATGGGCGCGTTTGGCTCCTGTCATGCTGGCCGTGATCGCTGCCAGAACAAGAATACATTCCAAGCCCTCGCGAAAGACAAGAATCCCAATGTCCAGAAACGCTACAGTCGAGCTGGTATTGGGGCGTGTCGGATCGGGCGCGCCGTGTGCCGTAACGCCCTGCCACACAAGAATCGCCACCACGCAAGCCGCAGCTACGACGATGCCGATGCGCAGGGCAGGCTTCATTTCGCTTCAAAGTTTATCACATGCCGGCGCTGCTGCTGCCGGTTGCTTGCTTTTTTTTAGCGGCTGATTGCGGCGTGTAACTGGTTTCGCCAATCATTTGCCGTTGATACCTCGGCAACGTACGGTGAACGCCGCATGCCGGAATATGTTCTGGGTCATCATTTGAAAGGCGAGGGTAAGCGACTCGCGTTGATGTCGGAATTACTCGATCCCATGCATCGCCGGTATATTCAATTGCTCGACGTCGTTAAATCAGGCGCAAGAACACTGGAGGTTGGCTGCGGCAACGGTTCAATTTCGGCATGGCTTGCCCGGCAGGTCGCTCCGGACGGACGAGCGGTAGCCGTCGATCTCGATCTTTCGCTCATCGACGTGCATTTGCCGAATTTGGAGTTCCGCAGAGAGGATATTGTAGCCCGGCCTGTGGAACCCGGGGACTTCGATCTCGTAACGGCGCGTGCGGTGCTTCACCATGTTGCCGACGCCGAAAGGCGATCGCGAATCTCATTGCAAGCTTGCGGCCTGGAGGTGCCATTCTCTTGATTGAACCGGATTTCCTTCCAATTGTGATCGCAGAGCCACCGGAAGTACATGCGTTCTGGAGTGGCTGGCTTGCATGGTCACGGGACCGAGGAATCAATTATCAAATCGGCCGGACTCTGGCACCCAGATTGGCGGCCTTGGATATCGAGAAAATCGGTGGCACGGCAGAAACTGCAATCTACAACGGGACAAGTTTGTGGGCGGATTATTGGAGACAGACGGTCAGGGAACTTCGCGAGGACCTGACGAGTTCTGGAAAGCTAAGCACCGCATTGGTTGACACTTTTCTCGGCCATTGCGCCGATCCCGCCTGGTGGACACAAACGATCGCATTTACTGCCGTTTACGGTTACGCTCCTGGCCGTTGACTAACTTGATTCGCTTGGCCGGGAGCGTCGCGGCTCATAGGATCGAGCGGACCGAAATGTCTCCGCGGGCGCTATTGTGATTTGCGGTGAAACGAGTAATTTCCGGCGGTGCAACGAGCCCGGGGTTTTACGTTAATCGAGATTGCTCTCTCCATCTTCATACTGCTGTTATTGCTTGTCCTGGCGGTGCCCAGCTTTAGCGGCGTGATAGCAAACAGGCGGCTGAAGCAATCGCTGGATGAGTTCAACAATCTTGTGCGTCAGGCGCAGACACGAAGCGTTACCGAGCGTCGTCCTTACTTGATTGTTTGGGGCAAAAACAATGTCGTGGTCCGTCCGGAGGCTTTTGCAGAAGATGAGGAGGCTAAAGCAAAAGCTGAGTTTCGTCCCAGTAGGGGAAGCACGCTAAAGCTCTCACTCCCGGTGGCATTGGCGGATAAATATCCAGCTGAATGGATTTTCTGGCCATCGGGAACCTGCGAACCCGCGACTGTCCGTTTTCAAGGTCCCGCTGGTTCATGGACGGCGAATTACTCGCCGTTGACGGGGCGGCCAGAGATTACGACCTATGCTGTGCGATGATGCTTCG
>JBKPLM010000074.1:0-7112 GCA_046731655.1 Verrucomicrobiota bacterium
TTGCGAGCGCCGCGATGCGTCCGGCACATTTGTGCGTTTCAATCCGCCCCCCATTTACAACAGCGATACCGGCTGAGTCGTAGCCTCGATATTCAAGCCTACGCAGACCATCGAGCAAGATGGGGGCTGCTTGAGCGCGTCCAACGTAGCCAACTATCCCACACATGTTGGGAGTGTAATGGCGGGCATCCGCGCTCGCAAGATTCGTTGGACCGGGTAGCACTCGACCAGCAGAAGCACGTAACGACGAAGCAGCGCAGCAGTGTTTTTTATCGTTTTGATTTCGTCATTCGCTATTTATTACGAAAGGCCGGCTGTCATTGACCCCGAAAGCGTTCGGGGTTGATTGACCGCAGTGCAAGATCAGTCGCAGCGCGATTCGCTTCTAAAAAATCCGAATGCAAAAGCGTTTGGAGCGTTGCCGCCAGGCACAACTCAGCGAACGCTCGCCATCATTATGGGCGGCGGTGCCGGCACACGTTTATTCCCGTTGACAAAGGACCGCGCCAAACCGGCCGTGCCGTTGGGAGGCAAATATCGCATCGTTGATATCCCTATCAGCAATTGTCTGAATTCCGGGCTGCGCTCGATCTATGTGCTGACCCAGTTCAACAGCATGTCGTTGCATCGGCATATTCAGGCCAGCTACAAGTTCGATAATTTCTCGCGCAGCTTTGTTGACATTCTCGCTGCTCAACAAACGCCAGCCGGATCGCAGTGGTATCAGGGGACTGCAGACGCTGTCCGGCAAAACATGCGCTATTTCCTCGAGCGTCCGTTTGATTATTACCTGGTCCTAAGCGGCGACCAGCTTTACCGGATGGATTTTCGTGCGCTGTTGCATCAGCATATCCGGTTTGGCGCGGACATAACTTTGGCCACCAAACCTGTAGCGCGGCATCAGGTTTCAGAGTTTGGCATCATGCAGAGTGGCGTCGATCGCCGGATCACGCGCTTTGTCGAGAAGCCAACCGATGAAGCGGTTTTGCAGGAAATGAAAATGAGCCGTGAGCTCCTCGGCGCCATCGATTCCAATGTAGATGAGGAATTGTTCCAGGCCTCGATGGGGATTTACGTCTTCAATCGCGACGTGCTTATACAATCCCTGCAGAACGATCTGTTCGATTTCGGGAAACATATTATCCCGCTATCGATCAAAGACCGGCATGTCAGCGCGTTTATTTTTAAGGGTTACTGGGAAGACATCGGAACAATCCGCGCGTTTTATGAGGCGAATCTGGATCTCACGGATGTAGTGCCCGAGTACAGCTTCTTTGAGCCCGACTCTCCGGTTTACACACATCCGCGCTTTTTGCCGGGAAGCAAAATCAACGGCGCCACTCTGCGCCAGGCGATCATTTCGGATGGATGCATCATCTCGGATGCGTATCTGGAACGATGCGTTGTGGGGATACGCAGTGTTATTCAAAGCGGTGCGACCATCCGGAACAGCATCGTGATGGGTGCGGATTATTTTGAATTAGAACGAACCGATCCGTCACAGCCGCCCATCGGTATTGGACGCAATTGTGTGATCGATCGCGCCATCATCGACAAAAACGCACGCATCGCTGATGGCGCTGTCATTACGCCGGAGGGCAAACCGCCAAATTTTGATGCAGACAATTACTTCATCCGCGACGGCATTGTCGCGATACCCAAAAACGCAGTCATCCCAGCCGGTTTCTGGATTTGACGGGAACTGATGTAGCGTCCGCTGTCCTCAGCGGAAACATTCAATTCATGATCCAGATGCGCTGGGGACAGCGCACTCTACGGCGCGATGGTTTCCCGGTTAGCTGTTACCGTCTATCGGTCATTCCCGCAAACTGCCCAGTGGTCTCCCATTTTTCTTGCTTGTTCCACGGGATCATTGAGTCGTGACGGTTGTCCGGATCATTGACAAGGGCAGTTTCCTTCTGTGTTGCGCACGAGGTCATAGCCACCACGAAGGCACAAAGCAGAACAGAGACGACGATTGCTCGAAGCTTATGGATTTGTACCAGCATATACCACACTATCTCCCGGTTGTAGTTGGGCGCCTCGCGCCAAACTGTTGGTGATGATATCGCCGATGGCGGTCCCCGGTTCAACCGAAGAAATGCGAATTTTTCCGACCAACGCTCCATCCCGCAGAACCAGCATCTCCGCATTCGACTCGACTCCGTGGCGATTGCCGAGATTCAATACTACGAAGTTGTACGCCTGATTGACTGCAAGGATTGTCCCGCGCAAACCTGTTCGGCGCGGGCTCGTCTCGCGAATGGCTTCCCGCCGTTTTTTCCCTTCCGTCGGCTGATCTGCGCGATCCTGCATGTCCTGGAGTTTCTCGGAAAGGAAAGCCTTTTCTTTTTCTGCGCTGTCCAGCTGGCGGCGAAGATCATCGAGTTGCGACTGCAAATCCGCGGCTGGCGGCGCCGTTGCGGGGCTGTTAGTCGCCGAAGCACTCGGATTTTTTTCTGCGTCTGGCACGCTCATCTGCACAGAGGCGATCTCTTTCTGATTGTCGTCCAATTTGGCCTGCAGATCGGCCTTCTCTTTCTGTATCAGCGCGAGCTCTGCCTCGGCTTTTGCAGCTCTGTTTTCTGCTTCTGCGACTTTACCCGGTTCGTCTACCGTCCGATTGCCACCGGCCGGGGTATTCGCCTTCTCGTGTATCTGACGTTCGGCTGCATCGCGTCCGGCCTGCGCAGTCGCCACCGTTGCGCGAAGCGTTTTCATTTTTTGAGTGTTTAAAAAACCAAAAAATGCTGCCAATACGAGCAGCAAAATGGCAAGACCTGCCACGCTTTTCGGCGTGGAGGAGGATGTCGCCGATTCCCGATGCGTCATGAAGTGGTGCCTTTTTAAACGAATGACGCAGAAACGCAATCGTGATTTCGGGTCGAACGTTAGAATGTGAAATAATCGGAGTTCATGCAGATTGCGTTTCTTACTGTTTCAACCGATAGACCTCTGTGGGCCAACAGCACCGTGTACGAGTCAAACGCAGGCGACGTAGAGCGTACCTAGAGCGCAAGAAGACAGCATTCCGAGCCAGCGCCGCGCAACCGGTAGGCAAGCAGCGAACAAAGAAGGAACCTGCTGCAGAAGAGTAAATTTAATTCGATCGTTGGTGTGACGAGCTGGGATTGGTCATATCTGCGCAGACGTAGTAATGCCGAACCGGGCCCGTTATCTGATCGTCGATGGGCACAGCGTTATTTTTGCTTGGCCTGAATTGCGCAACCTCCACGCGCGGCGGTCCTCGCTAGCCCGTGAAGCGCTGATCAAACAGTTGCGAAACTATCAAGATTGGACCGGTGTGCGCGTGGTCGTCGTCTTTGACGGCAAGGGAAGAAAGGTCGAGGCCACTTCCGAGCCGGCCGAAGTGCAAGTCTTTTATTCCCGCACAGGCCAGACAGCCGACGCCATCATTGAGCGACTAGCTAGCAAATACGCAAAACGGTTCGAGTTAATGGTGGCGACCTCTGATTCCATGGAGAGAGAGACAATTGAAGCGTGCGGCGCAGAATGGATCTCGCCAGAAGCGCTACGCGGGCTCCTTTCGAGTCCACAGCAAGATTAGAATCCTAATTTCTTCTCAATCTCTTTTACTCGCGCAAAGAGTTTTCCGAGCCGGTGGATCCAAGCAATTTGCTGTTTCGCTTCCGCAAAGGGAACGGCGGGATAACCAAACCAAACTCCGCCCGGGATGCTCTTAGAGACGCCGCTTTGCCCCGCGATGATGCTGCCGTCCGCAATTTCCACATGGCCGGCAATGCCGACCTGCCCGGCAATTGTAACTCGCTCGCCCACGCGCGTGCTGCCCGATATTCCGGTCTGGGCTACGATCACGGAATTTTTTCCAATGACGACGTTGTGCGCGATTTGAACAAGGTTGTCGATCTTCACTCCTTGCTGAATCCAGGTCCGGCCAAATCGGGCGCGATCAACGGTCGTGTTCGCACCGATCTCAACGTCGTCGTCGATCTGCACGATCCCGAGTTGCTGAATCTTTTGCTGCCGGCCATCGACCATTTCGAAGCCAAAGCCGTCTGCCCCAATCACCGCGCCGCTGTGAATGATTACCCGGGAACCAATCCGGCTTCGCTCGCGAATAGTCACGAGCGGATAAATCAGGCATCCGGATCCGATCGTTGTTTCATGTCCGATGTAACTTCCCGGCCCAATAATGGTGTCATCGCCGATTTCGGAACCGTCTTCGACGACTGCATGAGGCTGGATTGAAACACGTTCTCCTACGCGAACACTTGGTCCGACGATCGCGCTCGGATGAATGCCCGGCGCAAAAGTGATCGGTTTCGGTGCGAATTTGAGCACGACCTGCTCGAACGCCTTGGTAGGATTTGAGACGCGAACCTGGGCGGCAGCGACAGGTTCAGCGAAATCGGGTGCAACGAAAACAGCTGAAGCCCGCGTCTTGCGCAGGTGGCCGATATATTTTCGATTGGCGAAGAAACTAATCTCTCCGCTGGTCGCTTCAGCCAATGATGCAGCGCCGGAGATCTCCAGCTTTGGATCGCCAACCAACTCACCGCCAGACATGCTGGCTAGTTCTTTAAGAGTGAAAGACACTACGGAAGTTCGTTAAATCGTTGAACCGTCAAATTGTTAAAGCGAACCGGCCGTCACAAACCGCCGCTATAGTTCGCTGTCGCGCCGACTCGCCGTTTCATTCTTGTTTCCAGCGTGGCGGGCGCTTGTCAATGAACGCCTGAACGCCTTCGAGCGCAGCTTCATTCATCATGTTACAGGCCATGGTCTGCGCAGCCGCTTCGTAGGCTGGCCCAATGCCCAGTTCAATTTGCCGGTAAAAGAATTCCTTTCCCATCGCTACAGCGACACGCGGCTTTGCGATGATTGTCGCAACGAGTTTTTCGAGTTCGGCGTCGAGTTGTTCCGGTTCCGCCACCCGATTGATCAACCCGCGCACTTTTGCCTCTTCGGCGCTAATAAATTCGCCCGTGACGAGCATCTCGAATGCCGCCTTACGCAAAACATTTCGCGAGAGCGCCACGCCTGGCGCCGAACAAAAAAGACCGAGGTTAACTCCGCTGACCGCGAACTTTGTCGTACTTGCCGCTACTGCGAGATCGCACATCGCCACCAACTGGCAGCCTGCTGCAGTGGCGACGCCTTGAACACGAGCGATCACCGGCACAGGCAATCGCTGGATGCCAAGCATCATCTCGGAACACTGACTGAAGAGCCGCTCGTAATACTGAAGCGATGGCGTCGCCCGCATCTCTTTGAGATCATGACCGGCGCAGAACGCTTTGCCCTGGGCCGCTAGAACGACCACCCGCACCGACTCGTCTTCGGCTATCGTATCGAATTCGTTCTGCAGCTCCGCCAGTAGCGCCTCCGACAAGGCATTAAACGCGTGCGGTCGGTTTAGCGTCAGCGTGACTACGCCGCGCTCGTCCTGACTGCGTAAGACAAATGGTTTCTCACGCTCCAGCGGTTTCGCCGTCGATGCAGGTTGGATTGATACTGGAGAAGCTTTCACGGACTTAGACGTTCAAACGCTACTGCTGAAATTCCAAATCTGAAATCCTAAAAATTTAGTTTCCGTTTGCAGCGACTGGCAACATCATCTGACGAGCCTGGAAGACAGCAAAGAGATGAGCAGCACGGATTGTTATTCCGATTTATGAAAATCGTCGCGATTGCTAATCAGAAAGGCGGCGTGGGCAAAACGACCACGGCCGTAAATCTCGGCGCCGCGCTGGCTGAAATAAGTCATCGTATTTTGATTGTCGATCTTGATCCACAAGCGAACGCTACCAGTTCGTTTGGATTGCAAGCAGTCGAGCAAACCAGTCTTTACGAGCCATTACTTGGCGGCGCCTCGATTACCGAAAGAATTTTTCCCACCGAACGCGAAGGTCTGTTCATTGTGCCTTCCGATCTCGATCTGGCTGGTGCCGAGGTCGAGATTGCGCGGATGCCGAATCATCTAACGCGTCTGGCGGAAACGCTCCAGCCGCTCCACGCGGACGAGACATTTGATTTTGTCCTGCTGGATTGTCCACCGTCGCTTGGAATCCTGATGACCAACGCGCTCGCGGCCGCCGATGAACTCTTGACTCCAATACAGTGCGAGTATTTCGCGCTGGAAGGACTGGTCAAAATTGTTCGACTGATCGAGCAGGTGCGCGACTCAGGCGCGAACAAGCGCCTCGAACTTGGCGGTATCGTTATGACGATGTTTGACGCCCGGACAAACCTTAGCGAGCAGGTGGTTGCGGAAGTGCGCCAGCATTTCGCCGAGCGCGTTTATCAGACTGTGATCCCGCGCAGTGTGCGCTTGAGCGAGGCGCCCAGCTTTGGGAAATCGATTCTGGAATACGCTCCAAGTGGCGCGGCCGCCGAAGCCTATCGGGCCCTCGCGCGAGAGTTCATCCAGCGCCATGCTCCGCAAGCCACTGCTCCCGAGTAATCGCAAAAACTTGCGTGGGAAACCCGCGAAAAACTGTTTCCCTTTCGATTTTCATTCCGTTTTTCTCAGCCACGCGGCGTGAGGCGATGTTGTCGGGATGAATCAGTGAAATGACCTTTGATAAGTTTAGATCACGGAAAGCGTGATCACGGACGGCCTGGGCGGCCTCGCTCGCAAGTCCGCGGTTCCAGTAGTCAGGATCAAGCCGATACCCGATCTCGATTTCATCTGCGCCGTCGATATGCCAATGAAGAAAACCGCAATATCCGATCAGCTCGTTGTTGCTGCGAAAAATGACCGCAAATTGCGAAGGCAAACCAGTCTCGTCCCAAGAGAGGAATTTCTGCAGTACGGTTTGCGTTTGCTCGCGCGTGTATGGACCGAGCGAAAAGCGCATGAAATCGCGATTAGCCATGAGTTCGGCGAGCCGCTCGATGTCTTCGTCTTGGAATGGACGCAGGATTAATCGGGTGGTTTCCAGAATCATCTAGTTAAACAAACACAAATTGTAACGCAGGTGCGATTCATAGTCGAAGATGGCGACGGGAACGGAAGAGTACGCGCGGCCGGCACAACCGCCGGACACATCAAGCTTGGCCGCGGTACGCGATGCGGCGCGCGAATGCATAGCGTGTCATCTCTACAAGCGGGCCACCCAAACCGTCTT
>JBKPLM010000075.1:0-2422 GCA_046731655.1 Verrucomicrobiota bacterium
CTCTTGAACCCCATTCAAGCGCACTACCAAGCTGTGCTACGGCCCGCTGGAGCGAATACTGTTTGCCACTTCTGGGTCGGAGGCAAACCCTTCCGTGCGATGCCATGAAAGCAATCATCGCAAAACGCCAGAACTGAGAGCAATGATCGAGGCAACTCGGAATGCAGCGCGGTGAAACGTATGTCCAGTTGTTATTTCGACGCCCAGCCCATTAAGAATGCATCGATCAGTTCTGGTAGGTCGTCGCTGTACCCGCCTTCCAAGATTGTAGCTACGGGAAGGTCGAGTTGGCGCAGCCATTCGCCGAAGGTGGAAAAGTCCTCGTATTGGAGAGTCATCTGCACGAGAGGATCACTAGCATAGGCATCGAAGCCCGCAGAGACAAGAAGTAGATCAGGTTTGAAGGCGATCAATCTGTCCAGCCCTCGCTTCGCCACCTCGACATGATGAATCCGCGGAGTCCCGGGGCCGAGCGGATAATCCGTCACATTCGCAAAAGATTTTGTGCCTGTTCCAGGGTAACCGGGGAATTGATGGATGGATGCAAAGGCGATCCGCGGGTTGTGCGCGACAATCGCTTCGGTCCCATTGCCGTGATGCGCATCAAAATCCCAAATTGCAACGCGCTCAACTCGCGCCTGTGTAGACGCCGGGGGCGTTGACCCCGACTGACCGGCAACATCCCGACTTGCCGGGACTACGGCAAGCGCATCGAGTGCGGCGATGGCCACGTTATTCAAGTAACAAAATCCCATCGCGCGATCTCGGGTCGCGTGATGCCCAGGGGGCCGCATGAGACTGAATGCGCGCTCGCCATTGAGCGCTGCCTGCACAGCTTCGATCGCCGCGCCGGCAGAACGCAAAGCGTGTTCGTAAATCTTTGGATAAACAGGCGTGTCTGCATCGAAGTCGCGCGTCGCGCTTCGGATCTTTTCCACATGCTCGCGCGAATGCGCCCGCAATACTGCCGCTTCACCGGCAGGTTCCGGAATGCGCCATTCCCAATCAGGATGCCGCTTCTTTAGTAATGGAACGCTGCGCGCGATTCTAGCCGGGCGCTCAGGATGGCTGGGCGCTGAATATTCCAGGCAGGATGCGTCGTGAAAAATAATCATGGTGTTTGCAAGGTGTCGGTTCAGTGGATATTCGGCTACGACGATGCTAAACGGCCAGAAAATTGTGGTGGTAATGCCCGCTTATAACGCCGCGCGCACTTTGCAACGCACGTACGATGAAGTAATGGCGCAGAAGATTGTCGATCTTGTCATCGTCGTTGACGATGCCAGCCACGACGACACAGTCGCGATCGCGCGGACGCTTGAGCGGGTTCAGGTTGAAGTCCATCCGGAAAATCGCGGCTATGGCGCAAACCAAAAGACTTGTTATCGCCTCGCACTTGCCGCGGATGGAGACATTATCATCATGATTCATCCCGATTATCAGTACACGCCGCAGCTAATTCCTGCGATGGCTGCACTGGTGGCGAGCGGACTTTATCCCTGCGTGCTTGGTTCGCGTATTCTTGGCGGCGGCGCGCTGCGTGGTGGTATGCCCTTGTGGAAATACGTCTCAAATCGGTTCCTAACGCTTGCGGAAAATGTTCTCATCGGCGCGAAGCTCTCGGAATATCACACTGGTTACCGCGCCTACTCGCGCCAATTGCTGGAGCGTCTGCCATTGGACCGAAATTCTGACGATTTCGTTTTCGATAATCAGGTTTTGGCACAAATCATCGCGCTTGGCTGTGCGATTGGCGAAGTAACCTGTCCCGCGCGCTATATGCCCGAAGCTTCATCGATTAATTTTCGCAACAGCGTGCGTTACGGCCTGGGCTGCCTGGCAACTGCGATGCGTTTCCGTTTGGCAAGCTGGAAACTCGCAGAACCGATCGTTTAAGGCCGTGAAAACGATAGAAACTGGCTGAAGGCAAACTCGCTCTCTGTCTCCCTCTTCTTTTTCCGATCAGTAGCGCACGCGAACCAGAAGTAGTCCTTCGGCGGGAGCCGCAAAGCGACCTGCGCCGACCTGGCCGGAGTCCAACCGCGCAGTGACATCCTCGACGCGCATTTTGCCAAGCGCGCATTTCACAAGGGAGCCCACGATTAATCGAACCATCTTGTACAGGAAGCCGTCGCCATTGAAATCGATGGTCAAACACGAACCTTTTTGCCGGATACGCACCGAATGAATTGTGCGGACGGTACTCTGTTCCTGCTCGCCACGGCACGAGTCCGTGTCGCCGCGGCGACCGGACTTGCCGCGGTTGGCGGCGAACCCCGCAAAGTCATGACGGCCGACAAACTGTTTGGCTGCCCGCCTCAGGATTTTGAGATCGATCGAACCCACAATATGCCAGGCCCGATGATATTCGAATGGAGGCAGAACAGGAGCCAACCAGATTCTGTAACGATAAATTTTTCCT
>JBKPLM010000076.1:0-4001 GCA_046731655.1 Verrucomicrobiota bacterium
GCCGAAGGTAAAATCGATGCAGCGATTTTGGATTCTGCCTATCACCAGATCGATCGTAGCTATGACCCGAAGGAAGGCGGCTTTGGCAACGCGCCGAAATTTCCGCGCCCAGTAACGCTGAATTTTCTCACTCGATTTTACGCGCGCGGTCCAAAGAGCGAATCGGGCAAGCATGCGCTCGAGATGGCTCTGTTGACGCTGCGCAAAATGGCCGCAGGCGGAATGCATGATCATATCGGAGGCGGGTTTCACCGTTATTCGGTCGACCGTTACTGGCACGTACCGCATTTCGAAAAGATGCTTTACGATCAGGCACAACTTGCTGTCGCGTATCTAGACGCGTTTCATATTACACAGGATCGACAATTCGAATCACTGGTGCGCGACATTCTAGACTACGTCGTCCGCGACATGACATTCAAGGAGGGTGGCTTCTTCTCTGCCGAAGATGCCGATAGTCCCGTTGTAGCCGAGATCGGCGATCCCGGCCACAGCAAGACGGCCGAAGGCGCATTCTATGTCTGGACAGAAAAAGAAATCGACGCTGCACTTGGTGAGGCCGCCGAGATTTTCGATTTTCATTATGGCGTGCAGCCGCACGGCAACGCGCCCGAAGGGAGCGATCCTCTGGACGAATTTCGCGGCAAAAATATTTTGATTGAGAGGCATACGATCGCAGAGACCGCAAATCACTTTCGCAAAACCGACGAAGAAGTCGGGAAATTGCTCGCGAAGTGCCGAGAAAAATTGTTTTCCATTCGTTCGAAACGACTACGGCCTCATCTCGACGACAAGATCATTGCTGCTTGGAACGGCCTGATGATTTCTGCGTACGCTCGGGCGGCACAAGTGCTCGACGAGCCGCGCTATCTGGAAATTGCAACGCGCGCAGTCAAATTTCTCAGGACAAATCTTTATGAAGAAAAGAGCAAGTTGCTCTATCGCAACTATCGCGGTGGCCGCGGCGATATCGAAGCTTTTGCTGACGATTACGCATTCGTTATCCAGGGCCTTCTCGATCTTTACGAAGCCTCATTCGATGTCGACTGGTTGAAATTCGCAGTCCAATTACAGGAGACGCAGAACCAATTGTTTTACGACGAAAAGAACGGCGGCTATTTCAGCAGCAACGGCAAAGATGAAAGCGTGTTCCTCCGCATGAAAGATGATAACGACGGCGCAGAGCCGGCCGCGAGTTCGGTGGCCGTGCTGAACCTTTTGCGATTATCGCAATTTCGCGACGATCCGACGGCCGTCGGAGCGGAGCGCGCGCGAAAAACGATCGACGCATTTACGACAACTCTTTCGCATTTCCCCAGCGCCATGCCGCAAATGCTGGTGGCGCTCGACTACTTATTAAGTAAGCCGCGCCAGGTCGTGATCGCCGGAAAGAAGGAGGCGCCGGAAACCAAAATCTTGCTTAGAGAAGTGAATTCGCATTTTCTCCCGAAGACAATCCTGGTTCTCGCGGATGGCGCGGAAGGTCAAAAATATCTTGGCGAGAAGAATGAAGCAATTCGGGCCATGTCGCCGATCGATGGAAAGGCGGCCGCCTACGTCTGCGAAAATTTCACCTGCAAAGCGCCGGTGACCGATCCGAAGCAACTCGCCGAGTTGCTCAAGTAGTAGAGGCGCTGTTGTAGCCACGGCTCTGTGAGCCGTAATCGATTACTTGGAGCGGTATGAACACCCCTGTAGCCGCGGTCGCTGACCGCCGTGGTCCTGTGCGTGGCAAGCTCTGAAAACGGCTGTCAGCCCTAGGGAGCTACAATGCCGCATCAACGAGAAATTGAAGGTTTTCGCGAACTTCGTTCCGCAATTTCCGGAGAAAAACCAAAGGGCGAATATTTTCGCAAGAAACACAAAATCCGTGATTGCAGCGACCCGAACTGACTTATTAAAACTGCCGTAAGCGCTACGAAATGCGCGCCAGCTCGCGCGGGCACAGAACCATGCAGGGTCGTTGTGGTGGGTGATAGGTGTGTCGGTAAAGACTTCATTGCGCGACAAATAGCCGACAAGCTACCGCAGCCAGACAAGGGCATTCCATGAGTTGGATCACCATTGTCTGGTCGATGAACGCGGCTGCGTGTTTGACACTGGCGGGGATATACCTGCTGGTCTGGTGCAAGCAACGTCAAGGTTGGGCGCATCTCTTATTTTCGTTTACCGCTGTGGCGGCCGCGGCCATCGCCGCGTTCGAGCTGGCGATGATGCATGCCGGGACGGTCGGCCAATACGAAACACTCCTGCGCTGGATACATCTGCCCGTATGGGTGCTTACTCTGTCGTTTGTGGCTTTCGTGCGACTCTATCTCCACGCCGGGCGACCATGGCTCGCGTGGAGTATCTGCAGCCTGCGCACACTGGTGCTGGTTGTGAATTTTATTGTTACGCCGAATATCAACTTCCGGCGAATTACAAGCCTCCGCCACTTCTCGTGGTGGAGCGGCGACATGATCTCGATGCCCGTAGGCGTGGCGAATCCGTGGGGCCTGCTTAGTTCGGTGAGCCTGTTGTTGCTCCTTATCTTTTTCGTCGATGCCACAATTACCGTCTGGCGGCGGGGCGACCGGCGACGCGCTTTAGTTGTTGGCGGCAGCATGATTTTTGGCGCGATTCTGGCATGGCACATCCCGCTCGTGATCTGGGGAATCCTCGATATTCCGTTTTTCCTCTGCTTCGCGTATTCGGGAATTGTCGCGGCGATGGCCTATGAGTTGAGCTACGACTTGCTCCACGCGGCACAGCTTTCCCGGCAGTTGCAGACTAGCGAAGCTGACTTACGCGACACGCAGGAGCGCATGGAGCTGGCAGCCAGCGCTGCCAATCTCGGCATGTGGACGTGGGATATTCCGCATAACGAAATTTGGCTAACGGACAAAGGGCGCGCCCTCTTTGGCTTCGCATCGTCGGAAAAGCTCGACATCGATCGCTTCCGAAGCGCGGTACATCCTGAGGATCGTGAATTTGTGCTGCAGGCTGTCCAGAACTCCTTGCGCACTGGTAGAGAATACGAAACTGAGTACCGCGTGCTGCTACCGGACGGCCAACTGCGCTGGATCGCCGGGCGCGGCCGCGTCGAGTTCGATACCAACGGTCAGCCGGCTCGGATGCGCGGCGCTTCACTCGATATCACTAAGCGCAAGCAAGCCGAAGAGCAGTTCCGTCTGGTTTTCGAGGCGGCGCCCAATGCCATGATCATGGTCAATAACAAAGGCCTTATCACCCTGGTTAACACGCAGACAGAGTCGGTCTTCGGTTATGCCCGCGAGGAGCTCATCGACCATCCCGTCGAGATGCTTGTTCCCGAGCGATTCAGGTCTGACCAAGCGGGCGATCGGCACGGTTACTTTTTTGACGCATGGTCTCGGCCAATTGGCGCTGGCCAGGAATTCTTCGGGCGACGCAAAGACGGCAGCGAGGTTCCGATCGAAATTGGTCTCAACCCGATTCAAACTGCGGAAGGATGGTTCGTCCTAGCCTCTATTATTGACATCACAGAGCGGAAGCGGGCAGAGCTGGAGGCAGCCCGTCAGCGCAGTCAGCTGGCGCACCTCTCGCGCATGACGACGCTGGGCGAACTCTCTGGCTCCCTTGCGCACGAGCTCAACCTGCCGCTCAGCGCGATCCTTAGCAACGCGCAAGCTGCGCGGCGACTCCTCGCGCACGGGGACGCCGATCTCGCCGAGGTGCGGGAAATTCTTAATGACATCGTAAGCGAAGACAAGCACGCCGGCCAAGTCATCCGGCGCTTGCGCCTGTGGCTGAAAACGGGCGAGGTGCGACAGGATTCTGTGCGTATCAACCAAGTTGTGCAGGACGTCTTGAAGCTGATCCGTAGCGATCTGGTGAATCAACGCGTCACCGTGGATACTGAACTCGCGCAGAACTCGCCCACTATCACCGGCGATTCGGTACAGCTTCAGCAGGTTTTAGTCAATTTGGTGATGAATGCTTGTGACGCGATGGCTAATCGCAGCGTTCCGGAGCGCCGGCTG
>JBKPLM010000077.1:0-11423 GCA_046731655.1 Verrucomicrobiota bacterium
CGCAATTTCTGTAGTTGCGCGATGAAAGCGGCAGGACCCTCAGGGAAGTAACCGTCATACCGCCATAGCTTCTGTCCGTCGGCACTGAGCACCACGATAGTGGGAAACCCAACAATCTCGTATTGCTGCGCCAGTTCACGGTTTTGCTTTCTTAGTTCGGGGGTTTGCGGTTTGGCACGCGGAAAATCGAGTTCTACAACGACCAGGTTGTCGCGCGCGAAGTCCTTAAACTCCGGCTTTAACAGAACCTCCCTGTCAAACTTCTTGCACCACCCGCACCAGTCTGAGCCCGTAAAATCGAGTAACAGAAACTTGTTATTAGCCTTAGCCTGTTGCTGCGCTTGCTTATAATCAGTGAGCCAGCCGGACTCCTCCCCGCCCGCGAATGGCGCGGAGACAAGAACAGAGACCGCGACCGCGAAAAGAAAAAAACGGTAGGTTTTCACGTCACCATCTTCGATGGAAATATTACCAAGCGCAAGAGCCCCGAAAACATTCGGGACCAGCGCGGCGTTATTTTTCAATCCGCAAATAGCCCGGCGAACGAACGCCGGGCTATCGACGGGTTTGGGATCTACCGCAGATGCTTCGAGACGAGCTTCGTCATCTCGAACATACTCACCTGGCTCTTACCGTTGAATACCGGCCTGAGTGAGTCGTCGGCGTTGATCATCGTTCGTTTCTTTTTATCCTGGCAACCGTGCCTCTTGATGTAGTTCCAGAGCTTTTTAGTAAGCTCCGAGCGCGGTAGCGGCTGCGACCCGACAATGGCAGCAAGCTTATCGTCAGGCTGGACCGGTCTCATGAAGGCGGGATTCGGTTTGCGCTTGGAAGTTTTCTTTTTGGTTTTCGGCATGGAGGCTGATTAACGTTTCGCTCGAAAGAGAGCAACACTAATTTTAAGCAAACGGAAAAATTTATTGAGGAGCCACCCGGCGGACAGCCAGAGCTGTCATGTCATCGGACAAGGAGTCTTCGGCGTTATTTGGTGTTGCTCGCTCTAAAATTCTCTTGAGCAATACCTCGGCAGTCGGGGCGGAGTGATCCAACATCTTCTCTAACTCCTGCGGTGTAAGCCGACGCTCTTCATTTTTTGATGAGCCAAACAAGCCATCGGTATAGAGAAGGAAGGCGTCCCCTGGTTCGAAGTCGAGCGCAGTTTCCGCAAATTCGGAGCGTTCGATCAGACCCAACGGAGGCGCGACCGACGCGATCGATTCCGTTGCGCCATTATGGCGGACGATGAGAAGCGGCGGATGACCGGCTCCGACGACTTGGGCGCTCCCAGTTCTGTGATTGAGCGCGACACACATCACTGTCATGAAAGAGCGCCCCCCAAAAATGCTGCGAAAGTCGTCGTTGACTGCTTCCATCACGCTGGCTGGCGCGTCGTGTTCCACACTGCCATGGTGAAAGAGAAGTTTGGCCAGGGTTGTAAGAAGTGCCGCAGCGGCCCCATGACCGGATCCATCGGCAATCCAGAACAAGGTCCGGCCGTCTTTCATTCGCAACCAGCCGTAGATATCGCCGCCGACCTGGATCACGGGGCGGTAACAGGCTGCAACCTCCCAGCCGGGCAACACAAGAGGCTTTTGTGGAATTAACGATTGCTGTGTCAAACGCGCCGCCGCCAGATCGCGCTCAAGGTCGCGGCGCCATTGTTCGAGTTCGTCATTTTGCTTCTCCAATTGCCGCCTCATGGAACGGAGACGAAGCTGGGTCTCGATTCGGGCACGCAGCACTGCCGCATTAACCGGCTTCGTCACAAAATCATCTGCGCCAGCTTGCAAGCAAGAGATCTCGCTTTCCTCGCTTCCGTGCGCGGTCAACATGATTGCCGGCACCTGTGCGACGGCCTGGCTCTCATCCGAGCGAAGCTGTTTTAGCACCTCCGCGCCATTCGGCCCAGGCATATCGAAGTCGAGCAGCAGAAGCGAAGGCGGCTTCGCACGAATGATCTCCAATGCCTCGGCACCGTCCCCGCACACCTGGCAGTTGTATCCTGCAGACGCTAGCACTTGCGCCAGGATTTTGCGGCTCAAAGCGTCATCATCTACTATCAGGATTTCTGCGTGGGAGTTGCTTGTCATCGAATCTCTATCTTGGATTCGGATGGAACGCGGACCGTCATTGTATCCCGATCAGTTTTTACGAAGGCGTGGCCGAGGCGCGAACAAAAAGAGATTTAATGTTTGGCAACAACTCAGACCGTGGATACGATTGTGCCAGTACTTTCCATTTATGAAATTCTCATTGTCGCTTGCTCTGTTCACGGCCTTCCTCGTCGCCTCATGCAGTGAAGAGCCGCAGCCACCACCCTCCCGAAATCGGGCCGCGAGCTATGCCCCCGCGCAGCCCGAGCAGTACCCACCGCCGCAACAACCGTTCAATCCGAATGGCCCCGTTCAACCTACAGGTACGCCGCCCGTGGAGACCGCAGCAGCGCCACCTCCTCCAACGGCCGCGCCGACGAAGATCGCAAAGGGGGATTATCCGTACGGAATCCCCGTTCCTGGCAAGCCTCACCTCGTAGAGAGCCCCTATTCACCTGGCAAATATATCGATGTGGAAGGCTTCCCTCCGGGAACGGAAGTAAAAGATCCGTACACGGATAAGATTTTTCTTGTTCCGTAACGGTTGCCTTCAGTGTGTTCGAGGCTGATGCTGGATGCTGGTATTGGGGGCTGAATTAGCGCGGCGCCTGTCTTTTATCGAGCATTCCGTACTGAGTATCCACTAACGGTTTCTTCTTATCTATGGAGTTGCGGGTAAAACGGGCACCTCGAATTGACATCGAGATTACTGTACCCGGCGATAAGAGCATCTCGCATCGCGCGGTAATCATCGCTGCCTTGTCGAATGGAGTGTGCACTCTGCATGGGTTTCTTCCCAGCGAAGATTGTATGCATACGGTGAATGCGTTGCGTGCACTCGGGATCAAGATTGAGCAGCCGGAACCGGCCACATTGATCGTGCACGGGAAAAAGCGGGTCCTTACGCCGCCCAAAAACGAAATCAATTGCGGCAATTCTGGTACCACCATTCGTCTTCTGACCGGGTTGCTTGCTGGGCAGACGTTTGAAAGTCGCCTTGTCGCGGATGCCGGGCTGTCAAAACGTCCGATGGAGCGCGTCATTGCGCCGCTACGTCAGATGGGTGCGAATATCGTCGCGGAGGGCCCGGAAGAGACGCCACCGCTGCACATTCAAGGGGGGTCTTTGCGTGGCATTGGTTACCGACTGCCTGTCGCAAGCGCACAGGTGAAAGGCGCGTTGCTGTTGGCCGGTCTCTTTGCGAAGGGCAAGACTACTGTGATCGAGGCAGCACCCACCCGGAATCACATGGAAATGATGTTTGATTATTTCCTGGTCCGAACGGCGGTGGACGGGAACGGCAGCGTCAGCGTCTTTGGCGACCAGGTGCCGGAGTCCCGCGACTTTGCCATTCCAGGCGACATCTCTTCCGCAGCTTTTTGGCTGGTCGCCGCTGCGGCGCAGCGACGAGGTCATCTGCTCATTCGCGATGTTGGTTTGAACCCTACGCGAACGGCGTTACTCGGTGTTCTGCTTCGTATGGGTTCGCAAGTGCGCGAGGCCATTGAGGACACTGATCAGGTTGAACCACGCGGAATTGTCGAAGTCACCGGTTTCCCGCTTAAGGGCACTGTCATTCAGGGCAAAGAAGTGCCGCAGCTTATTGATGAACTGCCGATCCTAGCAGTCGCTGGCGCTCTTGCAGACGGCAAGACGATTATTCGGCACGCGGAAGAATTACGCGTAAAAGAAACCGATCGCATCGCCGCAATCGCGCACAATCTGCGCGCCATGGGAACACAGGTCGCTGAAATGAATGATGGCTTGGAGATACTTGGTCCCGCGCCGCTGCGCGGAGCCCGCGTGCCAAGTTTTGGCGACCATCGTATTGCAATGGCGTTTGCCATTGCCGGTTTGTTCGCTGATGGCGAAACGATCGTTCAGGACGCCGAATGTATTCGTGAATCTTATCCCGGATTTGAAACAGTGCTTGAAGAGTTCACAAATCTAAAGCGGATGCAGATCAGCACGCCCGTGATCGGTTCACTTACTCCTGGTCCGATCGAGGAAGAAGCATGATCCCCTGAACTATTTTGGGGCCGCATGTACATCACAGGACGCTTGCCCGGTATCTTTCCGGCGCGCTAATTTCCGGAATGCGGCAACAGTTTCACCGGGTAATTGCCATTGATGGCCCGGCTGCCTCTGGAAAAAGCAGTGTCGCACGAGAGCTCGCCCGGCGACTGGGATTTGTTTACGTCAATTCTGGCGCCATTTATCGGGCAATCACCTGGCAAATCCTGCAAAAGAAAATCCATCCGGAAGAAAGTGAGCGAATCGCTCGCGCCGTTCAGGCAGCCGACATCCAATGCCGACTGCAAGACAATGAGTCGTGCATTTTGATTGATGGCGTGGACCCCGGGGAACACTTGCGTGATGATTGCGTAAACGAAAGCGTTGCGGGCATCAGTCAGTTCCCTGTGGTTCGCCAAATCGTCGCGAAGAAACTCCACGAACAGGCACAAAGCCATGACCTGATCGTGGAAGGGCGGGATATTGGTTCGGTCGTTTTCCCCGACACGCCCTACAAATTTTATGTTGATGCTTCCCCCGAGGTACGTCTCCGGCGTCGCGCCGCACAAGGCGGACGCGACGAAATCACGATGCGCGATCGCGTTGATTCTTCGCGCTCCGTCTCACCGCTCGTCATCGCGAAAGACGCACGTGTCATCGACACCTCACATCTTACGATTCAGGAGGTCATCAACGAGATCGTTAGCGTACTCGTGAAAGTCGGCCTGCGGACTTAGCGATTTAATGATTTAGCGATTCAAAGATTGAGTGAAGATGAATCGCTAAATCGGTAAATCGTTTACTCGTTAAATGAATTTCTATTACTGGCTCGGGTATCATCTTAGTCGTCTCGTTGGCCGGTTGTTTTTTCGTCTTCGTGTAGTTCATCGGGAGAGGATGCTTCAGAACGGCCCGGTCATTCTCGCAATGAACCATCAAAGTTATCTCGATCCGCCGCTTGCCGGTATCACCTGCGATCGGGCCGTTTACTTTCTGGCGCGGCGAACCTTGCTCGATGTGCCACTGCTCGGCTGGCTTTTGCCAAAACTCAACGTGATCCCGGTCAATCAAGAGGGCATCGACCGCAGCGCCCTGAAGGCTTTGATTCGTGTTCTAAAGGCCGGAAATGCAGCTCTGGTCTTTCCGGAAGGCTCGCGCACCGTCGACGGTAGCTTGCAGCCGGCGGAGCCGGGATTGGGTCTGGTAATTGCAAAAACGCTGGCACCAGTCGTGCCGATGCGGATCTTTGGTGCCCACGAAGCCCTGCCGCGCGGTGGCGGCGGTTTGCACTTTGTGCCAATTACCATCGTAATTGGAGAACCGATTTTCTTTACGGCCGCCGATCTAAACCCACCAGGCAAGGGCCTCTACAAGCGGTTAAGCCAGCGAGTGATGAATGCAATCGCGGATTTGCGCTTGAACTGATGCGGGTTATTCCCTCTCGCCGAATAAGGAAAAAAGGCTTCCTTGCGCTCGTGAGATCGATATCGATACTCCACACGTGAATTCGCCGCAGCAACCTGACGAAAAACTTCGATCGACTCAGGTTCCAAGGAGCGCCGTTGTGCTGATGATCATCATCCTCGCCTCACTCGCGCTGGTGGCCATCTTTGCCAATATTCAGCGCCTTCGCCGTGGTCAGATTGAAACGATTGTCGTGGTGCCGGCAAGTTCGACGACGCCGCAGCCGCGTTAACTTTCATTTGACTCGCACCCACACCCTCGGTTTGTTCGTGCGAATTAACGGAAAACCCAAAAATACGATCTCTGATATGAAAAAACTCTTTGTCCTCTCGATGCTTATTCCCTTGGCGATGGTTTGCTCCTGCCAAAAACAGGATGCGGCGGCCGAACAACAGCTCGCTCAGCGAAAAGCCGAGTTGGATACCCGCGAGAAAGCATTAGACGAACGAGAAAAGGGGTTGGCCGAGAGAGAAAAAGCAGTAGCGCGTGCGGCGATGCTTCCGGCCAACCGTCAATTGCGCGCTTTGGAAAAGGACGCCTCTTCGAATGTTCCGCCTTCTGCGAAAATCCCGCCCGGTTTAATACCGCCCGACAACTCGCAGCTCAAGGCTAGCAGAGAAAGAAGGATGGAAGAGCTCCGCGCTATAAGACAGCAAAGACTGGAGGCAATACAGAAAATGAGATCCATGCGGACACAACCCGATTCCGGTGCCGGGACGTCTGCCGACACGAGCCCGTCGGCCGACACGTCTGCCAGCACAGGCGCAGAGGCGACTTCACCATCCCCGTCGTCTACGCCCCAATAAGTACGAGGCGTTAACCAATCGCTTCAGCGTAAACTAGCTGGCGAACCTGCGTGTTGCGCTGCCAGCTCGCGAGCGTATTGCAGGGTGTCGATTGAATCGACATTCTTGTCGTGCCGGATTGCCTTGATTCTCGGGAAACGCAGTGCCAGTCCACTGGCGTGGCGTGGACTGGGCTGAATTGAATTGAAAGCGACTTCGAGGATCACGTCCGGTTTCACCTCGCGATACCGGCCATCGTCTGCGATCGTGTTCTGCTTGAAGTGCTCGGTTAACTCCGCAATCTCTGTGTCGGTTAATCCGCTATAAGCCTTGCCAATCGGCAAGAGCTTCCCAGTAGTGTCATCGCGCACCGCAAATGTGTAATCGCTCAACACGTGATTGCGTTTGCCATGCCCAAACTCGGCGCCCACGACCACGACATCCAGTGTCGCCAGCTCCTTCTTCAGTTTGAACCAAAACATGCCGCGGTTACCAGGCAGATAGAAGCTTTTCGGGTCTTTGATCATTAGCCCTTCATTTAAGCGCTGCCGCGCCTGTTGAAACGTTTGTTCGATCTCGGCAGCAGAATGCGCGGGCATTACCCTGGCAATTTGAAAATGCGAAGGCAATCGCACTCTGCTGAGATGGCTTCGCCGGTCATCCAGTGGAATCTTTAACAATGACCGGCCATTCAACCAAAGAAGATCGAAGATCACAAACGCGACTGGCACGTCTGCCGCCGCACGCGCGAATAAATCGGCACCATCGCTCTTTCGCCCCAGCCGTTTCTGCAAATCGAAGAAGGTGAATGCGCGACCCTCCTCGAAAGCAATAATTTCGCCGTCGATAATTAGTTCCTCCTGGAAATTCCTTGCTTGATCGGCGAGTTCCGGGAATTGACCCGTGATACGGCGCAAGTCGCGAGAGAAAATCTCGACCTGTTCCGCGCTGCGGTGCAGCTGTGCGCGAATACCATCGAATTTGTCCTCTAAATAGACGGTAACTGGCGCGGAAGTCGCCAGGTCCGGATTAGTCCCTGCAACTTCAGCAAACCGTTCCCACACTGCTTTGGCTGTCGGCTCAGGAGTTGCAAGCATGCATTTGATGGGACGAAAGAGTGCCAGCTCTGCGCGTGCCAGCTCGTTTTGCGACGCAAGCAGGGCCGTTTGACCAATGTCTCCTAACAACATGTTGGCCTCTCTTACTTGCTCAAGGGAAGCGCCGAATGCTCTCGCGATCGCCTCCTCGACCAAACCCTCGCGCAATCCAATGCGCAGATCGCCGGTTAGAATTTTGACAACGTACTGACCTTCGCGGGCTGACAATTTTGAGAACCGATTTCGCAGCAACTCGGCCTTAGCGATCGGGCCGCGAGCCCGGTGGAGATTTCCAAACAGCTCGCTCGATTCGCGGATGCTGAACGGGTGAGGTGTTGTTCTTCGATCAAGAACTTCGAACGCGGTTTTGCCCGTATCGCCGTGAGTGCTGGCGATGCGATGAAATTCTGCGTCATTGACTTTGGTGGCCGCTTGCAGCGCGCGAAAGATTACGGCCCAGCCAACCTGCAGCGTGCGCGGGTCGCTTTGAGCAAAGGCTTTCCCGGTGAAGTAGGGTGTCGCGATCGGAAGCTGCTCCTTCGTTAGGCCGCGCAAATAGTCGGCAAGCAGTCGAATTTTTTCCAGCTTGGCCGGAGTTGCTGCGATTGCATCACCAACATTCGCAAACGCGAGGAATTCGGATGGGGTAACGGCCGGTCCTCCCGTGCGGCGTGCGGCGCCGAGTGGATTAAGGGAAGGGCGGGCAGGAATCTGTGGCAGCGTAAACTCCATCTGGTTTTCTTCACTCAACGCCCACGCTTCGATGCCGCGCTGGCGCAAATCGCCTGCAAACGAAGCAGCGAAACCGTGGAGCGTAAACACCCTGCGCGGCTGAACAAGTTCTACATAGCGAAGCAGGTCGTTGTAATCGGCGTGGTCAGAGAGCGCAAATGCCACGTCCACCTGGTAGCGATAGAGCGCGTTTGGATCCACCGCCCAGCCACTGATCATCGCGACGCGTTTGCGCGCAATCCTTTGCAGCATCGGCGAATGATTCGCGCTTGGCGGGCAGATCAGAACCTTTCCTGCAACATTGCCGGGGCTGTAGCGAAGGTATTTGCAAAACGATTGGCCAAACTGTTCGTAGATGCGCGTCATCTGATAGACCGAACCGTGCAGCATTGGCGTCAACCCGGCTCCATCAAGCGAACAGAGTATTTCCTGTGCTTTACCTAACGAATAACCAAGGAGCACAGGCACTCCGCCTTCATCAATTGTTTCGAGGCAAAACGCAATTATTTGGCCGATGACTTCTTCCGTTGGAGGGAATTGATAGCGCGGCAGGCCGAATGTCGTTTCCATGATAAGTGTGTCAGCCTTGCGCCACTCCGCTTGTTCGGCCGATTTCCCAGGACGCAGCTTAAAATCGCCGGTGTAAAGTAATGTCTCGCTTCCGGCAAAAAGGAAACATTGTGCCGATCCAAAGATATGGCCGGCCGGCAACAGCATAATGTCGACCCCGCGCACCGTTTGTTTTTCGCCGAACGGCAGAATGTGCTCCGTGCGGGAGCCCGGCAGCCGGCTTCGCATCAAGCGGGCTGTGCGCTCGGAAACGATGACTTCTTTGTGTGGCGCGATGTGGTCGCTATGCGCGTGCGAAACGAAAGCAAATCCTTTTGCGTCCCATGGGTCGAGCCATAAATCCTGGCGCGGCAGATGCACCCCGCGGTCATAATGAACTTCAATCATGAAACCGAAATTTACTTTCAGATCTGCGTAAGTTCCACAGGAGCCGGAGAACTGGATGTGGGTTGCTCGTTGACACCCGATTCAAAACCCGGCTTTATTAGGCGAATGAGATTTGCCGCTGCCGTCTTTGCCTTCGGCTCGTTGGCGCTTGTTGCCTCCAGCGGGGGCGCCCGCGAAGAACCAAGAATCGTGGAAAAAGTGACACGGTTCCCGGTGGCGCTAAACAACGATTTCGAGTTCCGAAAAACGAAGCTTTTCTTCATGAGCGAAAAAGCACCGAAAGCGAGTGAAAAAGCCCGGCAGACATCGAGCACGAGTACTCTGGGCGGAAAATCGACGTCGCCAAGCCAGAAAACGGCAACACTCCAGGACGCTCCTATTACCTTTGAGCGCCAGTATCGACTCTTCGGGGCAGTAACGGCACTCGACCAACGTCAGCGTTTCGGCAATTACTTTGATTTCTTCTGGCGGGCCAAGCGCCCTTCCGATGTCACAGTGCGTTTGGAATATCGCCAGGAGAAACTGCACGAGCACGTCCAGGCGCAAGAGATTTCATATCGAAATGTGCACGGCACTCATAAGACGGAATTCAGGGTCATTGGGGACGATTATTTTGACGATGGTCGCGTAATCGCGTGGCGGTGTCTGTTAATCGAAAACGGGCGGATCGTAGCGGAAAATCGCTCCTTTATGTGGGAGTGAGATCCTACGGGCGCGTCGCATCCCTCGGTTAGCATTGCCTCATGCGGCCTTTCGTGCCCCGGATTCCGAATCATTGCATGAGCTTCGTTGAGTCCGGCAAGCATTGACAGCATGCCTACCGGGCTTGTATCTTTGGTTAGTAACTGTGGACTCATCTATTCAAGTAGGGGTGAGCGGCCCAACCGTGTGGGTGAAAGTGGAGGGGAAAGGTAGTTTCCTCAACAGCGGCAATCTCAAAGAGTTCGCGCGCGAGATGTTGGACCGCGGCTATCGCGAATTTGTGGTGGATCTGGCGGATTGCGCCATGATGGATTCCACATTCATGGGAACGATGGCCAGCGTGGCACTTCGATTGAAGGAGCTAGGACGTGGACATCTTCACATCGTTCACTGTGGAAACCGCAGCCAGGAGCTTCTCTCCGGGCTGGGCTTGGATCAGATATTCGATATTCGCGGTAATGGTGCCGGTCCCCCTGAATGCGGAGCGCTCGAGCGAACCCCGCCGGTCCAGTCACCTGAGGAGCGAAAAAAGAAGCAAACGGAGACGATGCTGGCAGCGCATGAGGCGCTTTGCGAGGCCGCGCCGGAGAATATTCTTCGCTTTAAAGACGTTCTCGATTTCTTAAGACAAGACCTTCATCACGAGACGCCTTCGAAGTAAGCTGGCCCTTGCATGATGTGGCCGACTCTTCTTCCGGGACTGCTTGTCGCATCTGTCGCCGGATGGATTATTACAGCCTGGTTTCAGATACGGCGGATTCGAAGGCTGGAGCGCTCTCATGAGGAAATTCAGGTTGAGGAAACGCTTGTTTTCGATTTTTTGCATGGTCTCGGTGAAGCCTTTCGAGAGACGATTCGGCCTCAGGAACTGCACCGGCTTATCGTCGAGGGCGCTACGCGTGTTCTAGACGCGCACGGCGGCGCGCTTTACGTGACCGATCGAACGGGCGGGAAACTTACTCCAACGTTCATTTCCAAAGACTGTCCGCCGCTCGTCGATGTTCCGCAAAATATCTTACAACAAGCGGCGGCTGCTCCCATCGCGCTAGAGACCTTTCTACGCCTGCACACGATCGGCCCGGGTGAGGGGCTCATTGGACGAGTCTGGCAGACAGGACAGTCCATTTGCCTGACTGAGTTTTCCGAGGCGCCAGAGCTGGCAAAATTGCGGGGCAGCGCTTTCGGCAGCGCATCGATTATGGCCGCCTCACTGCGATATGGAAACCAGGATCTGGGCGTGCTTGCGCTGGCGCAGGGTCCCAGGGGTCAACCTTTTTCGCAGGGGGACCTTGTCGTTTTTAAATCGATCGCCGAGCAATCCGCTTTTGCGCTCTACAACGCCATCATTTATTCCATGGCGAACGAAAAGAAGCGGCTGGATCACGATCTCGAAATCGCGCGGGACATTCAGCGTATCTTGCTTCCGTCCGAAGCGCCCGCCATTAACGGATTTCAGATCAGCGGCATCAATGCCCCTGCCCGACAGGTTAGCGGCGATTATTTCGATTATATCCAGGTCGATGAGGAACGGCTCGGTGTGGCGATTGCTGACGTGTCAGGCAAAGGCGTGCCGGCATCGC
>JBKPLM010000078.1:0-4893 GCA_046731655.1 Verrucomicrobiota bacterium
TCTCTGTCTCTTGTTCGGTTTGAAGATCTGCAATCACACAGGGTCTGCTTATCGTGTGATCGATTTCGTAAATCGCGTCGGCGACGAATCTGCCGTCCGGCTGATGAAACCTGCGAACCTGCAACAGACCGGGCACTGACGTCTTCGCCCGCTCATCGGAAAGTTTGATGCGATATTGCCATTGACCGCCGGAGCGGCGTACTGCGCCGAGTTTATAAATGCCGCCCAATGCGGCATCGGGCTGGCCAGTCGTGAGCTTTGTTCCGACGCCCCAGATGTCGATTTTCGCGCCGCGTCGTTTCATGTCGGCAATTGCGTATTCGTCCAGATCACCCGAGCAAACGATCTTCGCGGTTGTGAAGCCGCCCTGATCTAGCATTCGACGCGTCTCGATGCTCAATGCAACGCGATCTCCAGAATCCAGGCGCACCCCGATCATTTCATATCCCTCCTTGCGTAATTTCGTGGCTACATCGATCGCGTGGCGCACACCATCCAGCGAGTTATAAGTGTCAACCAGGAACAAGCAGTTGTTTGGCATTGCTTTGGCGTACGCCTCGAACGCTTTGCGCTCGCTGTCGAAAAACATGATCCAACTGTGCGCCTGCGTCCCGCTCACTGGGATTCCGAAGCGCTGACCGGCTTGCAAATTCGATGTCCCTGCACAGCCGCCAAGACAGGCCGCTCGCGCTGCAGTCAAACCGCCGTCAACCCCCTGTGCGCGACGCAAACCGAATTCGATCACCGGATCGCTTTCGGCGGCCAAACATACGCGCGCCGCTTTCGTCGCGATCAGACTTTCAAAATTCAGGATGTTAAGCAGAGCCGTTTCCAGAATCTGACATTGAATAATCGGACCGCGCACTCGAATCAGTGGCTCATTCGGGAAAACCAATGTTCCCTCGGGAATTGCATCTATCTCACAAGTCAGTCGTAAGCTGCGCAAGTAATCGAGAAAACCAGTGCTGAATAATGGTTTGCTGTCGTTCCCGCGCTGCGACGCGAGATAATCAATTTCCGTTTCCTCAAAATGGAATGTACTTAGGAAATCGACGGCTGTTGTTAGGCCGCACGCGACGGTAAATTCACCACCGAACGGGTTCTTTCGAAAAGTGACGTGGAACGCTGCCTCATAATCGCTCACCCCGGCGTTCCAATAGCCGGATGCCATTGTGAGCTCGTACAGGTCGGTCGTTAGGGCAGAGAAATTGCGCGCTGATGGATTCATTGTCCGACTAACAATCTAGACACCCCACGTGGGTTCGCGAGCGGCTGGGTAGCGCACGCGTCTCGCGTCGTTCGCTACCGAGAGGCAACCGATGCAAGTTTCCGCAACGTTTCCCAGATGAATGGCGATGAAGCGAAGATCAAAAGAGCGTGAACGCAGTTTTTCGTTTCTGCGAGTCAATGAGCGGCAAGGCAAACCGCGAAACCGAGGCTTAACTGAGATCCGCGGTCCGTATTACTCCGTCGTGGGTCGGCGCTATCTTGAGGATTTACTTGAACTGATGGGTGCCTACGTCGATTCGCTGAAATTTGCCGGCGGCTCGTTTACGCTAATGCCAGAACAAGCGGTGCGCGAAATCATCGAGCTCTGCCACAAACATGAGGTACTTGTTTCGACCGGTGGTTTCATCGAACACGTGCTCGTACAAGGGGCCGACACCGTGCGGCGGTACATTTCTGAATGCAAGAAGCTCGGGTTCGACATTATTGAAATCTCGGCGGGGTTCGTCTCGATTCCTACTGATGATTGGCTGCGGCTGATTGAGCTGGTGCGCAAGTCCGGATTGAAAGCGAAACCGGAGGTCGGAATTCAATTTGGCGCTGGTGGCGCGACTTCTGCTCAAGAACTGAAGGCGGAAGGCACGCGTGACGCAAGCTGGGCGATCGCGCAGGCGACACGCTTTCTGGATGCCGGGGCGGAGATTATCATGATCGAAAGCGAAGGTATCACGGAGAATGTCGATCCATGGCGCACAGACGTCCCGGCAAAATTCATAGACGAGATCGGCATGGAGAAACTGATGTTTGAAGCCGCCGATCCCGATGTGTTCGAATGGTACATCAAAAATTACGGCGTCGACGTGAATTTGTTTGTCGATCATAGCCAGATCGTGCAGTTGGAATGTCTGCGAGCTGGTATCTGGGGAACAAAGAGTTTGTGGGGACGCGTTGTGACGTTCAAAGACACACGAAAATAAAAACGCGTGTCATCCTGATCCCGCAGTCGCGCGAGAAGGACCTCTCGCTGCATGCTGCTTTACACAAGCTAATTAGTGTGACGACTGCTTCGATTGGGGGTTCATCGCTCCGCTCGGAACGACAATTAGGACGCCGACTTCGCGCCACTGTGATTAACGAACCAGTCGCTCGCTAATTGCGCCACTTTCTCCAGCTTCCCTGGTTCTTCGAAGAGATGTGTCGCGCCTGGGATGATCTCGAGTTTCACTTCGCAGCGCATCCTATCGCGTGCTTGTTCGTTTAACTCGATGACGATGTCATCGTCGCCTCCGACAATGAGCAGGGTGGGTGCCTGCACTGCTGGCAAAGCTTCACCCGCCAAATCTGGACGCCCGCCGCGCGATACGACGGCGCTCACATCCTGCGGAACATCGACAGCCGCCACCAGCGCCGCAGCGCCGCCGGTGCTGGAGCCGAAATAACCAATCCGCAAATCGCGCGTTTGTGGCTGTTGCTTTGCCCATTTCGTCGCGTGAACAAGGCGTTCCGCAAGCAGGTTGATATTGAACCGGAGCTCGCGAGTCTGCGTGTCGATCGCCTCCTCCTCATGGGTAAGCAAATCAAAAAGCAACGTTGCCAGGCGGGCTTCGTTGAGTGTGCGCGCTACAAATTGATTCCGCGGACTGTGCCGGCTGCTGCCGCTGCCGTGCGCAAACAGCACGAGCGCGATCGCGCCCTCAGGAAGATGCAAATTTGCCGAGAGGACGGCGCGCCCGGCTGGAATTTTTACTTCGCTCATAACGAGAGAGATAGGTTCCGTAGGATCGTTCGAAGCGGCGCACCAAATGCCAGTCCGGCTCGGACCGGTCGCGTCCTATCCAACTTGGTCTTTTGGATCACTTTCACACTTTGAATGGGTACGTTTCCGGCAGCTCGCCAGCATCCCAAACGCTGGTTTGTTCCAAAGGCTCAACCGCGCGCGTTTCGTCGATGTGAATGATGGCGTCAAACTGTTCCGGAAGGCGGGCATGGAAATAATGACTTAAGCGTTCTGTCTCTGAACGGTAAATTACGCCGATGGCGCGTTCGATCCGTCGTTGCTGCAAGACGCCGATCTGTCCAGATCCTCGCAAATCGATCCAAAACCGCGGCAGGCCTGTCTCGTGAAACAAGTCCTCATAGCTGCCTCGCAAGGCAGGCCGGACATTCTTGCGCTCTGTAGGCGCGCCCCAATCCGAAGCTGCAGTCACCGTTCCATGATGCGTGCTGAAACCAATTAACACCGCTTCATCGCCAAAACGCTCTCGCATGAGCTGACCGACGTTCACTTCACCGTAGTGACTCATCTCGGTCGCGCGCGCGTCGCCGAGGTGTGAATTGTGGGCCCAAATAACCGCTTTCGGTTGGCGACTTCCATCGAGATGGGTAACGAGGTTTTCGATCGTCTCGACCATGTGTCGGTCGCGCAAATTCCATGATGACGCGCGGGCCCGAAACATCGAGCGATAATATTGTTCTGCATTTTTGACCAACCGCGCATTTTGCTCCGCAAAGAACAGTTCCTCAGCAGCAACCTCGCCATCGCGACTCAGAAATTCGGCCGCTTTGCTTTGCAGTTCGATGAGCTGTTCAACGACTACCTGTTCGCATGGTTCGGCTGCGCCGACTGTGGTGGCGTATCCGTATTCCTGTGGCTTGCGGTTAAAATGATCGAAACACGAGTATCGTAACCGCGCGCGTTTCGCCGAATCGGGATCGACTTTTTCCAAATATTTTAGCACCGCGTCAATCGACGCGTGCAGGCTGTAGAGATCCATTCCGTAGAATCCAACCGGAGGTCGCTGTGGTTTGATATCTTTGTTAAAACCACGCAGCCACTCGACGAATTCCAGCACGACCGTGTTTCGCCACATCCAAGTCGGAAACCTGCGAAAACCAGAGAGCGCTTCATTCGCGCCGGCATCTGTGGTGGTTCCGCGCACATAACGATGCACCCGGGATGAATCCGGCCAGTCCGCCTCGATGGCGAGGACGGAGAAACCGTTTTCGAGGATGAGCCGTTTCGTTATCGCAGCGCGCTCGGCATAAAATTCATGTGTGCCGTGTGTTGCTTCACCCAACAAGACAAATCGCGCATCGCCGATCAGCTTTAGAAGCCCATCATAATCATTTATGCCACCGGAGAGCGGCCGTGCAATTTCGCGAACAAATTCGGCATCTGTCATCGTTGCTCTTTTTGATTTCTCTCAGGCATGTCTTGCGTGGCGCTGGTCAGCAATTCGCGCACGTCTTGATCAGTTGTCTGCGAGAAATCCTCGTAATACTGGCCGACTGCTTGAAAGAATTCAGGCGTGCTCAGGCAGATCGTTTCGTCGGCTTGTTCTTCGATTTCGTGACACGTATCCGGCGGACCGACCGGTACTGCTACGACAATCTTCGCGGCACCGCACTGCCGCAGTGCCTTTACTGCGGCGCGCATCGTTGCGCCGGTGGCCAATCCATCATCCACCAAAATGGCAACCCGGTCCCGTAACTCCGGTGCCGGGCGTCCCTCCCGATAAGTTTGTTCGCGCCGCTGCAGTTCCGCTGTTTCCCGCGCCGCTACGATCTCGATGGCTTCGTCTGCATGCGGGATAGCGCGCATGACGTCTTCATTCAAAACGCGCACGCCGCCGGAAGCAATGGCGCCGGCAGCTAATTCCTCAAACC
>JBKPLM010000079.1:0-6783 GCA_046731655.1 Verrucomicrobiota bacterium
GTACAAACCCTATCACGGCCGGGTGGTCGCCGTATTTTTTCGCCAACCATTTCGCAGTGTAGCGGTAGAACTGGCGAAGGTTAAATTTGCGTTCTGCGGAGGTATTCCGGTCCACCAAATCGAGTGGGACCGACAGGCCGATCCAGACGTAGATTGGGTTCACGCCATTGTTCCACAGCTTGTCGAGGAAGGGCTTGTGGGTCGGGTGCTTCAAGGCGTAAAGGGAGCGTTGATCAGGATCGCAGAACTGGTCGTCGGCTTCGTCGTTTACATTGAAATTGAGAAGCTTCCAAAAATCGGCTAGACCGTCCTGGACAGGTCGGCCGTTATGGGGAGGAGGCGCACCGTTGGCGAAGGCCACCTCCCACTTCCACACGCCGTAAGTGCGGATCGAGTTTACCCCAATCGCACGCATCGCTTCGATGTCTTTGCGGCCGTTGTCACTCCACAGAGGGACGAAGGTCTCAACAGAGTTTGTGTAAAAAAAGTCATTGAAAGGAGGCAATCCAGCGCCGCCTCCGATCTGCGTTGGTTCGTAGTTTATACCCTGGATGTAGAACTGTGATGGCTCCTGCTCACCGATCTTCAAGTTGATCACAACTCCGTCGGTGGACCACGTGGTATGGGTGCCGGGATACGGAACGGCAGGATCCGGCGGATATGTTCCGTCCGCGTTGGGATTCAACTCTTGGTTGTCGACCGATTTGATGCAATTGGGAAATTGTGCGCCAGCTGGCCCGGCGGCAGCAAGGATAATTGCGGCGATAATAATCGATGCGTGAAAACGCATCCCTATTTTCGCAAACGGAAAAAAATGCACCGCTAACGGTGTATTCATATGGTTCTTCTTTCTTCCCCGCTGATTGCTTCTGTTAACGCGGGCCCGGAGGAGGCGAAGAACCTAGCAGAGGGAAGAATTCTGCGCCTAACTCAGATCCGCTTTGATAATGGAGGTCCACGTCTTACCTGTCTGTTGGACCTTTGCCGTACTCCCGATCAATCTGAGCCACGCACTACTGAAGCCCGACGCCCGTCCACAAATCAAAATTGAGGAAGCCTTTAACGGAGGAGGAGTAAGCAAACAAGGCTGCAAATGCTGCCACTCTTCGTTTGAGTGTCAAGAATTAAACGATAAAAAGATAAAAACCGGACAGCCGAAATCGTTCTAGCCTTCGAGGCTTAGCACATGATCAGATTACAGCGCGCTGAAAGGTTCAACACCGCCCTGATTGATATGCTTGCGAATCCGCGACCGCCGCTTTGCTCGACACGCAACACGCTGAGACTTACATTCGCCTCCTTGAGAACGCGCATCTCCATCATTGTCACAATAGCCATCGCGCTGTTTGCAAGCACAGATCACGCTGCGCTACCAGATGTGTCGTCTGGAAACACCGGTAACCTTGATTTCAAACAGTGGGGATTGTTGGCAATTCAAGACGGGGGTCGGCGCAAGCCGGTGGACACCTTTGCAAAAGAAGCGCTGATTCGGATCACCGGACGCTCGACATACACAGATAAGACAGGACGAACATGGCGGCCGAATGATTTTGTCTTGTCGGCTTTGGTCGAGACACACGATTGGAAAAACGAACCAATAGTTCTGATCTCGTCGGGCCAACTAATTGAGCAGCTTGGGCTCGATAAAACGCAGCGGCGATTTCCGTTTGCGCAATTAACCGGATCGAGCGAACTGCAGCGACTTGCGACTGAGGCGCAGGCGCTCAAACGCGGGGAGAAACCGTTGACGCGAGTTCAGCAGGAAGCGCTCAGTGTAAGCGATCGGCTTACGCTTCTTGCTCATGTAATGGATGGGAGCGCATTACTCATCGTCCCCGCGCCGACCAGCGAAACAGATCCGTGGGTCGATCCGTCGGGATGGTCAAAGTATTACTCAGAGGCGCAAGTCGCGCCTGTCCAGACTCAGCTGCAAACGGTCGTCAACTCGTATGTGCAAAGTGACGGATTTAACCTCAGTCGCGGGGCGAATCAGCTTCGTGAAAATCTGCGGGCGTTGAGTCCATCAATTTATCCCGGAGATCAAAAGTTACAGCTCGAATACTTCTATAATCATTTTGAAGCGTTTTATCGCGCGATCTGGTGTTACGGAATTGCGCTGGTACTTTTGATCGCGGCACACCTTCGCAGGCGCGGACGCGCGCTGCAAAATATTGGCGTGGTAGTAGCGATACTGGGTCTTGCGTTTCAAGCGTCCGGGATCGTGATGCGTTGCATGATTGCCGGCCGTCCGCCGGTTACGAACATGTATGAATCGATCATCTGGGTTTCGTTTGCGGTCTCATTTTTCGGGATGATCTTTTTTGTCCGCTATCGGGCGCCCATGTATTTGCTGGCGGCATTACCGGTCACACTCATCGCGCTGTTGCTCGTGCATCAAATGCCCATTGCTATGCCCTCGAGCATCGATCCGCTGGTCCCGGTATTACGCGATAATTTCTGGCTCACCGTTCACGTGCTGACCATCACTCTGAGTTATGCGGCTTTCGCGCTGGCAATGGGGTTCGGGCACATTTTGCTGTGGCGATACGCGCGCAATCCCGCGCGCGCGAGCGCGGACGCGCCTATGCATTTCTGGCTTTATCGGGTGCTGCAGCTCGGCGTTCTGTTACTCGCGGCCGGAACAATTCTCGGTGGCGTCTGGGCAAATTATTCCTGGGGCAGGTTCTGGGGCTGGGATCCAAAGGAGACATGGGCATTGATCGCGTTGCTTTGTTACATTCTCGCGCTGCACGGCCGGCTGGCAGGTTGGTGGACACAATTCGGCCTGGCAGTTGCGAGCGTGGTTTGTTTTCTCGCTGTGTTAATGGCGTGGTATGGCGTGAATTTTGTTCTCGGCAAGGGTCTGCATAGCTACGGCTTCGGCATCGGCGGCGAAACGTACGTCGGGATATTTGTTCTCCTCGATCTCTTATTCGTTGCGCTTGCGATCTGGCGATACCGGAAGAGCAAATTGGCTATTGCTCCAGCGGATGAAATAGAACGCGAGCGCGTCGCGGTGTAGCTTCGAATTCAAGCTATGGCAGGACGAAGAACCAAATATCGGCGGCGACCACTTAGTCCGCTGTCACCGCCGGCGCGGCGAGGACACGACATCGAAGCGGGCGGCGCGAAGGTCGGTGTGAAAAGCGGCGCACAGAAATCGACGCGCACCCGCGCAAAGCGCCGATCCGCCGGCGTGCGATAACTTGTAGCCACCGGCCAGTGGCCGGGCCTTGTGATTACGAGCAAAGACGCCACACAGCGACGTGGCTACAGGCTGCGACCAAATGTCGCCGCTACAAGCTCAGGGCTAAGTAGCTCGAAATTTGGATCGCTTGCTTCGGCTGGACTCGGCTAGGCTTTCCGTAGTTGCCGAAGTCAACAGAACAAAGAGAGGAACAGACTTATGCCGTTAACCCGCCGCAATTTTCTCATTAGTGGTTCGCTGTCCCTGGCGGCCGGAGCGTTTTCGCCGCTTCTTGTCCAGGGTGAAAAGACAAAGCCTGCCACGGCCGCCTACTTCAAAGATTGGGAATCAGTGCGCCGGGAGTTTGAACTGGCTCCCGATTACATTCATCTTGCCTTGTTCTTTCTGGCGTCTCACCCCAGGCCGGTGCGGCAGGCGATCGAGCAGTACCGGGAAAAGATAGATGCTAATCCTCTTGTTGCTGTTGACAGCGCGATTTTTGAACCGGGTAATGAGAACATCCCATCGCAGATCTGCCGAGTCCTCGCCAGCTACATCGGTGGCGATCCCCAGCACATCGCGCTTACCCAGAACACGACGACCGGTCTGGCTCTTCTCTACCACGGACTGCCGCTACGCGAAGGCGATGAAATCCTGACAACTACGCACGACCACTACGTGCATCACGAATCCATTCGGCTGGCTACTGGGCGCTGCGGCGCGACCTGGCGCAAGATTCCGCTCTTCGATTCGTACCACTCGATTTCACCGGATGAAATCGCGGAACGCGTTCGCAAGGCAATCGGACCCAAGACGCGAGCCGTGGGCGTGACATGGGTGCATTCCAGCAGCGGTGTACGCCTTCCGATCGCGCGAATCGCGCAAAGCGTTGCCGATGCGAATCGCGGTCGTAAAGAGAACGATCGGGTGCTGCTGATTGTCGATGGCGTGCACGGGCTGGGAGTGGAAGATCCGAAGATTACCGCTCTGGGATGCGACGCGTTTGCGGCCGGCACGCACAAATGGATGTTTGGGCCCCGCGGCACGGGATTCGTTTGGGCCAAGCCCGCAGTTTGGCAGAAAATGCGCCCAGTGATTCCGACGTTTACTTCGCCGGACATTTTCGAAGCCTGGGAACAGGAACATGACCCACAGACTCCGGCGCGCGCAGCATGGTTTTCACCAGGCGGCTTTCAGGCCTTCGAACACTATTGGGCGTTGCCGGCAGCCGTTCGTTTTCATCAGAATATCGGACCCGCTCGAATCACGGCGCGCATACACGAATTAAATGGTCAAATGAAGGAAGGACTCGCGCGGATGCCGCATATTCAGCTCTACACGCCGCGCGACGAGAATTTTTCAGCGGGAATGGTTTGCTTTGATGTAAAAGGCGTGAAGCCCGAGCAAGTCGCGAAGCGGCTTCTCGATCAACGCATTGTCGCTTCAACGACTCCTTATCGGGTGTCCTATGCACGCTTGGCGTGCAGCATCGTCAATAATCCACAGGAGGTCGACGCCGCGCTTGGCGCAATCCGGGACATGGCTTAGTACGGCCGGGAACACCGACCCCGGCTACAGGGTTGCCGTTAGCGCGTTAATAAATTCGCGTGGTGTTTGGGCGTGCAGCAGTGCCGATCGTGTCGTGTCGTCTCTTACCAGCCGGACGAGCGTCCCAACGCAAATCAAATAATCATTCACTAGGCGTTCTGGAACGCCGATCACAAAAATCAAACGGGCGCGTACCCCGTTGTGGCCGAATGGAATCCCTGCGCGGCTGCGTCCAATGCCGACGACGATTTCATTAACCAAATCCGTACGCGCATGCGGAAATGCCGCGCCGTTTTCGACCACACTGGGGTGCTCCTGCTCGCGCGCGAGCACCTTTTCCAAGAACGCCCTCGGGCTATCGATCTTCCCGTTTTGAGCGAGCAACTCGATAATCTCGCGCAACGCGTTTGGCGCTTTCCTGGAGCGCAACCCAAGAATCACCTCTTTTTCATCGAGAAGTTCGGTCAGCGTGATAGCCATTGGGGGTGGAGAGATTTATTGGATTATCCGGCAAAGCCAGTTATCCAGTTAAATGAGGAGCCGTGGCAACTGAAAACACAGCATTTGCGGAAAACGAAGAGAGAACCGTCTCTCTGCAACGGAGCATTTATGACCCGGGGTATGTCAACGCGATGTCGCATTTTTATCGCGGCGAGATGGGACGAATCATGGTCTGGCGGCAGCGGTTGGACGTCACCTCAAACTGGGCGATCACCAGTAGCACCGCCATTATCACCATCGCATTTTCCACGCGTGAAGTGCCTCACATTATTTTCTTTTTCAACCTCGCCATTGTTTGGGTATTGCTCTGGATCGAAGCGCGGCGTTACCGGTTTTACGATGCCTTTCGCGCACGTGTCCGGATGCTCGAAGCGCATTTTCTTGTTCCGATGGTGATGGAAAATCGCGAGATGCTCCACGGTGAATGGAAAAAGCTCGTTTGCGAAGATTTGATTTTGCCCTGCTTCAAGATCAGCAAGCTCGAAGCCATCGGGCGTCGGCTGAAACGTAATTACATGTTCATTTTCATTCTCATTCTGATGGCTTGGGTAGTGAAAATATTCTTGCACGCCAGCGCGCCGATTAACGACATCGTATCGTTTTATCAAGCTTTGCGCATCGGGCACATACCGGCCTGGCTGGTGGCTTTGATTTTTGCCGGCACATTTGTCACGGTGATTTCGCTCACGATTTATGTCAGCAAGAAATCTTCCGGTGAAATTTCAGAGTTCGGCACGCACCGATCGCTCTGGCGGATTTGAGCCAGTTTTAAGCTGTGTGTTAAGTTTTAAGCAAACCGGGGTCGCGGCATGATGTCTGATCACCGATCGCAGGTCACTGATCACTTCGCGAAGCTCTGCAAGATCGTCGCAAAGCTTCGCGCTCCCGAAGGCTGTCCCTGGGATCGCGAGCAAACCCATGAATCGTTGTTGCCCGCCCTAGTAGAGGAGGCATACGAAGTAGCCGGAGCCGTGCGCGCCAACGATAGCGAAAATTTTCGGGAAGAACTCGGGGACCTACTGCTGCTGGTCGTGATGCACGCCGAAATCGCGCACGAATCCGGCAGGTTCGACATCAACGGCGTGCTCAAAGATGTAACGGAGAAACTGATCCGGCGTCATCCACATGTCTTCGGCAACAGCGATGCGCGCGATAGCGGTGCAGTGCTAAAACAATGGGAATCGATCAAGCGCGCTGAAAAAACATATAAACCCGGTCGCAGCGCCGGCGATGCAGGCGGGCATTATCTCGATGATTTGCCGTCGGCGCTCCCTGCCCTGATGCGCGCGCAAAAAACGCAGTCGAAGGTTGCCCGCGTCAATTTCGACTGGGCTGAAGTACACGACGTGATCGCAAAGATTGAAGAAGAAATTCAGGAATTAAAACAGGCCGTCCTGGAGCAAAATCAGAAGTCGATCGAGGACGAAGCAGGCGATTTGCTCTTCGCAGTCGTCAATCTCGCACGGAAATGCAAACTCGATGCGGAAAGCGCGTTGCAAGGCGCCACTGATAAATTCGTCGCCCGATTCAATCGATTAGAGGACGAA
>JBKPLM010000080.1:0-6023 GCA_046731655.1 Verrucomicrobiota bacterium
CAATATTTAGAGCGGCCGAATTAGCAACTGAGGCGTGGCCATCTGCGCGCGTGAGAAAAACAGGGTTGCCGGGAGCGATCTTATCGAGATCCTGGCGCGTTGGAAATTGCGGTGGTTTCCAGAACGTTTCGATCCAACCACGTCCAGTGATCCATTTGCCGGGGGCCGTTTTGTCGACGTGCTCCTTCACCCTGGCGAGAAAATCTTCAAGTGAATTTGTCCCTTCCAGGTTCAATCGCATTTCGCGCTCGCCGATCCGGAAGATGTGGCAGTGCGAATCAGTGAAGCCCGGCACGACCGTGCGACCACGGAGATCGACAATCTTCGGAGCATGAAATTTTTTCGCTTCGTCATTTGAGCCGACAAACGCCACGCGTCCATTTTTCACGGCTATGGCTTCGGTGTGCGGGTGGCGATCGTTAACCGTGCGAATGTTCCCGTTCGTGAAAAGAAGATCGACATCTTCGGCGCGCGCCATTGCTCCAATGAAAAATCCAAGCAGGAAGAAAACCAGTCGTCGTTTTCGTGCCGAGTTCACAGAACGTCCTACCGAATGCTGCGGCAATGAAACTGACAGCTTCCTCTACAGAATCAATGTCGCGCTTCCAAGCTTGACGAGCCGCCGAACTTTTGACGTTATCAGTTTTGCCAACGGTTCGCTTTTCTGTATCGGAAAAGACGAACGCTTTTGTCGGCATGAAATTGAATCATGAATTTTATTTTGCTACCGCCGGACAGATTTATAGAATCTTGGTTTCCCCTCAGGCGAAGAAGAAACTTAACCCTTTTAGACCGTCTGAACGCAGCACATTCCGATTTCAACATTGATTTGTTGTGGTGGCTGGTGCTGTCCAGCGGAGCCGCATTTGCGTGATATCCCATGGCCAACTTCTTTCCACGCTGGACCAACTGGATACCGCTAAAACTAGTGATCTGCGGCATCATTGCGGTCTGTGGATTGACCGCAGCGACGTGGTATTACGCGACGCCAAAGTACACAAAGATTGGCTACGAACCGGTCCAGCCGGTGCCGTTTCCGCACGACATCCACGTTTCACAACTGGGAATGGATTGCCGCTATTGTCATAGCTTTGTGGAAATGGCGGCACAATCCAATGTGCCGAACACACAGACCTGCATGAATTGCCATACACAAGTGCAAAAAGATAATCCGAAACTGGAGCCGGTGCGGACGAGCTGGAAAACCGGTAACCCGGTGGAGTGGGTGTGGATCTATCGCACCGTCGACTACGTTTATTACAATCACGCGGCGCACGTGAACCGCGGCATTAGTTGTTTCAGTTGTCACGGTGCCGTCAATCATATGTCCACGGTGTATCTGGCGAAACCGCATAGCATGGCGTGGTGCCTCGAATGCCATCGGCATCCCGAGAATTTTTTGCGGCCGGAAGGTGAGGTTTTCAATCTCGATTGGAAACCGGACGACGTGAAGCCGGCGGAATTTGTTGCGAAGTACGGGCAGCCACATGATGTGCGCGAGGATTTTTCGAAGAAGAAGAAACTTACCCAGGCAGAGATTGGCCAGACCTTGAAGGAGCACTGGAACATCAATCCGCCGACGAACTGTCAGGGGTGCCACCGATGAAACGCGTATTCCAGCATCCACCGGAGCCCACAACGGGCAAGCATTACTGGCGTGGCCTGGGCGAGTACAGCAATTCGCCCGAATTCCGGCAGTGGCTGGAACGCGAATTCCCTGCAGGCGCAGCGGAGCTCAACGGCAACGAGTGGTCACGACGCGATTTCCTGAAATTGATGAGTGCATCGATGGCACTGGCAGGAGTTGGCCTAACGAGTTGTCGCAGGCCGGAGCTGCACCTGGTCCCGTTTACAAAGAACGCCGAGTGGACGATTCCCGGAAAATTTCTCTACTACGCCACGGCGATGCCGCGGCGCAACGGAGCAATTCCTCTCATCGCCACGACGGTCGACGGGCGCCCGATTAAGCTTGAGGGTAATCCATTGCACCCGGCCAGTGGCGGCGCGACGGACACTTTTATCCAGGCATCGATTCTCGACCTTTACGACCCGACCCGCTCGAAGCGATTTGTTCGTAATGGGAAAACGAGCAAGCGCGCAGACTTCGAGACCTACATCGCAGAACTTCGCAATAAGCTTCTCGCCGATCACGGCGATAGCGTGGCGTTTCTCGTCGAGGAAACGAATTCGCCCACGCGCGAGCGTTTGCGGGGAGAGTTGGAAAAAAATCTCCCGGGCATGCGCTGGTGCGTTTATGAGCCTTTCTTGAGTCAAGGAACAGGCGGGGCCGCGGAGACTGCTTTCGGAGTTGGCGCGCGCGCGATCCCCAGGTTTGATCGCGCCGATATCGTTCTTTCATTGGACAGCGATTTTCTCGATTGCGGCCAGGGCGATCTCGCGTCGGCACGCGCATTTACTTCTCGTCGCCGCGTTAGTACGCCCAAAGACAGCATGAACCGGCTTTATGTCGTAGAAAATCGGTTCACACTCACGGGTTCGATGGCGGACCACCGGCTACGCTGTCCGGCCAGCCAGATCGTCACGATAACGCGCGCCCTTGCAGCTAAAATCCTCGCGGGAACAAACGATTCTGCTCTTGGATCGGTGATGGGAAGTATTCAAGGCCCGGCGGCGGCCGGCAGTGACACATTCAACGAGCAATGGATCACCGGTTTGGCAAACGATCTGATGGCGAAACCGGGGGCGAGTCTGGTGCTGGCTGGTCCATCCCAGCCGGTTGCCGTGCAATTACTCGCGTTCGCGATCAATGCCGCTCTCAAAAACCTTGGTCAGACGTTGGTTGTTCGCCAAATGCCGCGCAACCCGCGGACAATCGATATTTCTCAACTCGCAGCTGACATTAACGACGGGCGGATCAAACACCTTTTCATTCTTGGAGGCGATCCGGTCTACAACGCGCCGCGTGGGTTGGCGGAGGACAAGCAAAAAAATCTGCCGCTCGATTGGGCTGAGCTGCAAAAACGCGTACCGGAGATTGTGCGGCTCGGCTATCACGAAGACGCCACATCGATGTTGAGCCAATGGCATGTTCCTGCTGCGCATTACCTTGAATCGTGGGGAGACGCGCTAACTGCCGACGGCGATTACTTGTCGATCCAACCGATGATCTTGCCGATCTTCGGCGGTCTCTCAGAGATGGAATTGCTCAACGAACTGCTCGGTGGACCGAAAACTGAAGGACCAGAGCTCATTCAAGAAACGTTTCGCTCCACAAATCCCTCGGGCGATTTTCAAACCGCGTGGTCGCGCTTCCTTCACGATGGGTTTGCAGCACATGTTCAGCCGCGTGATCAATCTTCGTCGTTCAGCGCAAATGCAGGCGGCCCGCAAAATTCGTGGACATTGCCGCCAGCACCGACGTCAGATTCGCCCGAGGTTGTGCTGACACCCAGTTATTCGATGGACGACGGCCGCTACGCTAACAACGGGTGGCTTCAAGAATTGCCCGATCCCATAACGAAGCTTACCTGGGACAACGCGGCGTTAATTAGTCCCGCTGATGCGAAGAAACTCGGCGTGCTGAACGGCGATTTGCTACAGATCACAATTAACGAAAAGAGCGCCGGCAGCCAGCCGATCAAACGCGAGCTAGTCATCGCGGCGCTCGTGTCTCCCGGGCACGCCGATAGCTCCGTTTCGATCCCGCTGGGGTACGGGCGAAAAATGCCAGAGTTCGATGGACTGCCATATGCGGGTGGCGCGCTGAAAGAAAGGCAAGGCATCGCAGAGCAGTCTGGCTTCAACGGCTACTTTCTACGGACGGCGGCAAATCCGTATTTTGTCGCCGCTAGAGCGAAAGGAATTGAGAGCGTGAGGGTGACAAAAGTTGGCCGCACCTATCCATTCTCGATTACCCAGGAGCAATTCAGCATCGAGGGCCGCGGCCTTGTGCGCGAGGCGACATTGGAAGGATACCGGGCAAATAGTGAGTTCGCGAAAAAAATTCCGGGTGAAGAGGAGTTGCCGCATCCACCGCCGAGCATCTACACGCATCCGCCGCTGAAAGCGCCGCAGCAGTGGGGAATGAGTATCGATTTGAATGTGTGCACCGGTTGCAGTGCGTGTGTGGTCGCCTGTCAGGCCGAAAACAACGTCCCCGTGGTCGGCAAACTACAGGTGTCGCATGGCCGAATCATGCACTGGCTCCGGATTGATCGCTATTACGCCAGCCGCAAACCGTACAATCAGGACCGCGGTGAATGGCCGGAGAATCCGGAGATCGTACATCAGCCAATGCCGTGCCAGCATTGCGAGAACGCGCCGTGCGAAACGGTTTGCCCGGTCAATGCGACCGTTCATAGCGAGGACGGCCTGAACGTCATGGCTTACAACCGCTGCGTGGGAACGCGCTACTGTTCGAACAACTGTCCATTTAAGGTTCGCCGCTTCAATTTCTTCGATTACAACCAGCGACCGGTCGGTAAGAGAAAGATCGTGGGCGCATTCAATATCTACGAAGAATATTTCGCGCCGCTGACTACCAAGGGCGCGCCGGACACGATCAAGATGCAGAAAAATCCTAACGTCACCGTGCGCATGCGCGGCGTGATGGAGAAATGCACCTTCTGTGTGCAACGCATTGAAGAAGCAAAGATCGGGGCGCTCGCGCGCGCCGGCGCTTCGCCGGACACGCTAATCCCGCGTGATTCCTTCACCACGGCCTGCGCGCAGGCGTGTCCCACGGAGGCGATTGTCTTTGGCGATATCAAGGACCCGGAAAGCCGTGTGTCAAAAATGAAACAGCAGGATCGGAATTACCGAATCCTGGAGTATCTGAATGTCGTCCCACGGGTGAGTTATCTCGCGCGCATCCGCAATCCAAATCCGAAGATGCCCGACGCGGGAAACATTGGGGTTGCAAGTTTTGAAGAGAAATTGCCGGAATGAGGAATAGGAACATGGACATTTTGTCTGCGCGCCGGCCGCAGGTTGATCTTCCATAAAGCATGGACGGAGCACCAACAGCACCAGAGACGATCAAAGAAGCGGAGCCGGAGCTCACGCGCGTCCCGCTTGTGCTGCACCGGCGCAACTTTAGCTGGTTGACCGAACGGATCTCCGGAGTGGTGGAACAACCCGCGCCGCGCTGGTGGTGGGTGGCCTTCGCCATCACTTCAAGCATCGCCACCTTCGGACTTTTTTGTATTGGCTATCTGATTTCCACCGGCGTCGGCACATGGGGAAATCAAATCCCGGTTGGCTGGGCCTGGGACATCACCAATTTCGTTTTCTGGATCGGTATCGGACACGCCGGCACCCTGATTTCAGCCATCCTATTCCTGCTCCGGCAAAAATGGCGTACTTCGATTAACCGGTCTGCCGAAGCGATGACACTTTTTGCGGTCATTTGCGCAGCAATTTTCCCAGGTATCCACGTCGGCCGGTTCTGGATGGCATGGTACCTCGCGCCGATGCCTAACAACTGGGCGATCTGGCAAAACTTCCGCAGCCCACTGATGTGGGACGTGTTTGCCGTCTCGACGTATTTTACCGTTTCAGTCCTGTTTTGGTACACCGGTTTGGTTCCGGACCTGGCCACTTTACGCGATCGGGCAACGACAAAGATCAGGAAATTCCTTTTCGGAATTTTCGCACTCGGGTGGCGGGGCTCAAACCGCAATTGGCGTCACTACGAAATGGCGTATTTGCTTTTGGCGGGACTTTCTACTCCGCTGGTCCTTTCCGTTCACAGCGTTGTATCTTTCGACTTCGCCACGTCAGTCCTGCCGACCTGGCACACCACCATTTTCCCTCCTTACTTTGTCGCCGGCGCGATCTTCGGGGGCTTTGCCATGGTGCTGACCCTTCTCCTTCCGGCGCGTGCCATATTCAAACTGCACGATGTGATTACTGCTCAGCACGTCGATAAAATGGCGAAGATTATTTTATTGACCGGCTCCTTTGTCGCTTACGCCTATTCAATGGAGTTTTTCGTAGCGTGGTACAGCGGTAATTCCTACGAGAAGTTCGCTTTTTGGAACCGTATCTTTGGCCCCTACTGG
>JBKPLM010000081.1:0-6329 GCA_046731655.1 Verrucomicrobiota bacterium
GGCGCGTTCTTCGAGTTTGGCTCAGGTCAGGATGCGAAGGACAGTAGCCGGGAAATTGCGCAAGCACATCAGGGCGGACTTGGTCTGCCCGATCGTGATTACTACACTAAGACGGACGACGACTCGAAAAAGAAACGCGCCGCCTACGTTGAGCACGTCACAAAGATGCTGACACTGCTCGGCGAGGCGCCGGGCAAAGCTGCCGAGGACGCGAAAAAGATCATGGCCTTGGAGACCTCTCTCGCCAAAGCATCCCGCACGCGCGTGGAGCTGCGCGACCCGCAAAAGAACTACAATAAAGTGACCCAGGCGGACCTCCAAAAACTCACGCCCGACTGGAATTGGACTGACTATTTCACAGCGATTGATCTGGCGGAGCCTGGCGACATCAACGTGGGTCAGCCTGATTTCTTCAAGGCGGCAAACGGCATCTTCACACATACGTCGATTGACGATTGGAAGGCTTATCTACGCTGGCATTTAATTAATGAGGCGGCCGAAAATCTATCGAAGGATTTTGTAAACGAAGACTTTAACTTCAACCAAGCCATCCTGCGCGGTACGAAAGAAATCAAGCCGCGCTGGAAACGCGTCGTCGCCTCTACCAACGGAGCGTTGGGCGAGGCGCTCGGCAAACTTTATGTTGCTGATTACTTCCCGCCCGAAGCCAAGGCGCGCGCTCTGGAAATGATCAATAACCTGAAGGCGGCCCTGGCGGATCGCATCAAGGCGCTCGACTGGATGGACGAGCCGACTAAGCAGGAAGCGCTGAAGAAACTCGCCGCCATGAACGTCAAGATCGGCTATCCCGACAAATGGCGCGATTACTCAACACTCAAGATTGACAGGGGCTCGTACGTCTTGAATGCCATGCGAGCCGCGAACTTCGAGGTCAATCGCGAGCTCAGAAAAATAGGCAAACCGGTTGATCGCACCGAATGGGGAATGACTCCGCCCACGGTGAACGCCTATTATAACCCGATGATGAACGAGATCGTTTTCCCGGCCGGAATCTTGCAACCGCCATTCTTCGATCCGAAAGCCGATGACGCAGTCAACTATGGCGGCATGGGCGCCGTGATCGGGCACGAAATGACGCACGGCTTTGACGATCAGGGACGGCAATTCGATGCGACCGGAAATTTGCGCGATTGGTGGTCGAAGCAATCAGCCGAAGAATACGACAGGCGTCGCAAAGCGGTTGTCGATCAATATTCGGAGTATGAACCGCTGCCAGGCAAGCATATTAACGGCGAGCTGACGCAAGGCGAAAACATCGCGGACGTAGGCGGTATCAAACTGGCTTATGCTGCACTGCAGAAAGCGCTTGATAAGAATCCGCAGGCACGCGAGCAAAAGATCGACGGGTTCACGCCCGAACAGCGTTTCTTTCTTGGCTGGGCCCAGGTGTGGCGAGGAAATCAGCGCGAAGACGACTTGCGACTGCGCCTGAATACCGATCCACATTCGCCTACCCATTATCGATGCAACGGCCCGATTTCAAACATGCCGGAATTTCAGCAGGCGTTCAAAATTCCTGACGGATCGGCAATGGTTAGGCCGGCAGACAAGCGGTTGAACATTTGGTGACTGTAGCCACCGACCTCTGGGCGGCGCGGTGTTGGCGTATTAAACACCTCCGCGCCGCGTTTCGCAGAGCGAAACGACTACAGCCGAATCTTCGCGTCCATAAAATTGTCATCCCGAGCCAAGTCGAGGGATCTCTGGAATTCTGTGCGCGCTATTCCTTCGACACCTTCCCGCCCCAACTCAGTATCTTCGCTTTCGCCCCGGCTGCTTCGGCTTCCTTGATGTTGCCGGCGCGATTGTAAAACAGCGACAGACTTGTCCAGCCGATTTGGTCGTTCGGCCGAAGTTCGACGGCTTTCCTTCCCGCTTCGATGGCTTCGGTAAAACGCCCGAGCTTCATCAACGCCATCCCAAGTGCATGCCAGCCGTCGAAAAAATCAGGCGCAATTTGCACACAGCGCCTGTACTTCTCCACCGCACTTTCCAAATCGCCGACGGCCAGATCGCCGTTTGCGTCATCAAAGATTTCGTCGTGCGTTTGTTCCATCCTTCGAAGAAGAAACCACGAATGAACACCATTTACACTAATAATAGGAGTCTTCTTGTAATTTCATTCTGAGCGAAGCGAAGAAGCTCAGATCCATTTTCGAAACCGCGACAGAGGTAGAATCAGAGATGTTTCGCTTCACTCAACATGACAGTGCCACTTATCCAATCATCGCAAGGCAATCGATCCGCCAGCCGCTTTCAGGCACTCGTGTCAGGTCGTGGTTTATGTCGGCTAGCTTTAGCCTTTCTGGAATTGCAGGCCGGCAGCCTGTCCGCGGTCCCGCAGCCATTCCATTAAAACAACTCGCCGTTTATTATCGAGAAGCCTTTTCTCGAACGCTGCCTTCTTCTCAGCAGCGGTCCCGTCGGCTAATGGCTCCCGCTTTTCCAAGATTGCGATAAATCCACTTTCGCCTGCTGGGAAAAAATCACTGATCTCGCCCGGATTCAGAAATGCCACAGCCTGCTTAACGGCGGGAAGGTCTGCCGGTTCGGTCTCCTTCGGTTCTTTGTCTTTCGATTCTGGTTTCTCCTCTTCAATTAGTGAGAATGGCGGAATCTTCTCGGCTTTCCCGCCAGCTTTTTGAATCGCCGCTTCGAGTGGTTGTCCGGACTGCTTCGCTTCGCGTAATTGTTGGACGACCTCCGCACTTTTCGTTGACATCAACTCGCGTGCCTTCGACTTCTTGATCGTCTCCACGATCTTCGGCTTCGCTTCTTCGAGTGTGAGCGGACGCGCCTCAATAATTCCCGCTAGATGCAAGATATAAAATCCGTCAGCTACCTGAACAGGATCGCTGTTTGGCTCCTGTGCTGACATCTTAAAAGCTGCGGTGCCAAGTGCCGGATCAACCTTCAACTGCGGATCAGGCTCTGCTTTGGTAAATTCGCCGGTCTGATGCACCGGCAACTGAAGCTTCTCAGCGGCCTGCTTGAAGTCTGCCCCTTTCTCTAACAGCGCCTGCGTAAAATCGGTGGCACGGTCGGAGAGCTTTTGCAAAGCGTCGATGCGCTCTTTTCCGGTTAATTTCTTTTCCTCATCGGTGAGCGCGAGGCTGACAAACTCGACCTTGCGTTTTTCATCAGTTTTAAGCTCGGCTTTATGGGCCTCATAATGCTTCTGCACGTCCTCGTCACTTACTTGGATGTCTTTACCAAAGTCCGCGGACTGAAATCGAATGACTGTTACAAATAACGTGTCGTGACCGCGCTCAAAATTTTCATCGAGCTCACCTTTGGGAACTGTGACACCAGCGGCTAAAAGCCGTTTGATTTGGTTCAACGACAGCTGGTCGCGCACCAGTTGCTCGACATGCTCTTCGGCAAGACCCATCGGTGCCAGCGCATTCTGCGCAAAATCAGTGAACTTTTTCATGTCGAACCCGGAGTCGCCTTGAAACGCCGGCAACGTGCGCACAACTTCCGCGATCTCGGCGTAACTTGGGCGAATACCGAGCCGGGCGGCTTCGTGTCGAAGAACCAGCAGATTAACAACAAATTGGACGGCGGTCTGGTTCGGGTTCTGGCCGGCTCCAGCCGTCAGGGTTTGCACAAAATCAGACATACCCAGTGCCTGTGCCAGGGTAAGCAGCCGCACCATCTGCTGCGCCTCCAGCATCGAAACGTTCCGATCATACATGCGAGCAAAGCGATCGGAGCGCATCGCGCCGTAATCTGGTCGCTGCACGAAGTAGAAAATGAAGGGGATCGCCAGAATCGCGATCACGATCATCAGCCAGTCCCGGTGCTTGCGCAGTAACTTCATCATAACGGAACAGATTGTAGAGGCGGCTGTCCCCAGCCGCAAATCTGTAGCCGCCGACCTCTGGGTGGCGCGACGTGTGCGTGATGGATACAGTGTCACAGCCGCGCTTCGCTGAGCGAAGCGACTACAACTTGCCGGTCGTTTCCCGAATCATCTCCCACGCCTTACGCAAATGCTCCTCCGTCGTGAGCACATTACCCAACCCAATCCGCATCACTGTTCGGCTTCGCAATTTCGTCTGTGTAAGATAAGCGCGGCCGCTTGCATTGATTTTTTCGACGATGTCGCTGTTTAGCTGGTCGATCTTCTCTTCTTTTGTAGCCGGGGGCGGTGACCCCGGCCCGGCCTCAACGCCGCCGGCTACAGGGCCCAGAAATCGGAAACAAACCACACCCATGCTGACTGGCGCGGCAAGCTGGAAGCGATCATCGCTTTTGAGCCACCCAGCAAAAACATTCGCGAGCCGGACAAATTCGCGAAGACGGGCAGCCATTCCTTCGCGGCCAAAACTGCGGAATATCACCCACGCTTTCAATGCGCGAAACCGGCGCCCGAGCTGGATGCCGTAATCCATATAGTTTTTCTGCGCCTCGACCGTATCGCCGCGCAGATATTCAGGCACCAGCGTGAAGACTCTTCGCAGCCTTTCGAGTCCGCGAACGTAAAGGACGCTGAAGTCGAGCGGGACAAAAAGACTTTTGTGCGGGTTCACAACGATTGAATCCGCTTCGCTCCAACCGTCAGTCAGCGACTTGTTCTCCTGGAGAATCGCAAAGCCCCCACCGTAAGCGCCGTCAATATGAAGCCACATTCTATTTTCGCGGCAGATTTTTGCGATATCGGGAACAGCATCAACGCTCGCGGTTGATGTAGTCCCGACTGTCGCAATGACAGCCAATGGTTTGAAGTTATTGCCAATATCGCGCGCGATCATTTCACGAAGCGCGTTCGAATCTATACAAAAGTGCGTGTCGGTCGGAACGCGTTGCACGTTTTCTTCACCAAGACCCAGCGCAATGGCCGCCTTCTCAGCGGAGCTGTGCGCTTGCTCGGAAGCGTAAATGCGAAATACCGGCGCGCCGGCGCCAACCAACCCACGTTTACGAACTGAAGGCGCAGCCTCTTCGCGCGCCACGGCTAGCGCGTGCATCACGCCCACGGATGCAGTGTCAAATACAACGCCTCCAAATTCCTCCGGCAAATGCATCCATTGCCGAATCCATTCAATCACCAGCGTCTCAAGTTCAGTCGCGACCGGACACGTGCGCCATGTCATTGCGTTCACATTGAGCGGCGCAGTGATGATTTCGCCGAGAATTGCAGGAGCTGTCGTCGTCCAGCCAAAATAACCGAGAAACATCGGATGACTCCAGTGCACCATGCCCGGAACAATGAGCCGATCGACATCGCCGAGAATTTTCTCGAACGGCTCGCTTTCCTCCGGCGGCTCAGCGGGAAGTGCAACTAGAATCGCACCCGGCTTGTCGTTAGGCGCAACGGGCAGCGATCCTAAATTTTGTCGAAAATCTGCGATCCAATCCGCCAGCTCGTGCAATTGGCTGCGGAATTCCTCAGGTGAAGTATCACCAAGATTCTGCGGGTTTTTCATTCGCTAGAAAAATCTCGACTCTAAAAATGGTAGGGACGGACCGCCGGGCCGTCCGTTCGTTATCGGCGCGCCCGGCGGTCGCGCCCTACCAAAGAAGTTAGGTTCATACTAAAACGCAAAGCCAAAGCTGAAATGAAATGCGCCGAAATCTTCATCGGGGCGCGGATCAGGATTGACGCCGTAGTCGAGACGGATCGGACCGACTGGCAGCTTGTAGCGCAAGCCCGTGCCTATGGCATAGCGCATATCCTTTAGACCGATGTCTTCCGACGTCGGCAAAAGGTTGCCTGCATCAAAGAATACGGCGCCCTGCAATTCTCCGAGAATCGGAAACGTATATTCCACGTTGAACACGGTGAAGAATTCTCCACCGACGGGATGACCGTGATTGTCATGCGGGCCCAGTTCGCGTTCGCCGAAACTGCGCACCGTATCGGCGCCGCCGTTGAAGAAACGTTCGTCTATCGGAATCGCAGTTGCTTCATTCGAGTCGCTGCTTGTGAGTGAATGAATAATGCCGGTGCGCGCGCCGAATGCCAGCGAGGACGCCTGGAACCAACGCTGCAATGCAGAGCCTCCTTGATCTTCCGTCACGCCGGGCGTGGTCACCTTTGGCGAAAATGGCAGGTAATAACCTACCCCCATCGTGGCCCGGAAATATTCGATATCGCTTCCCAGAGCGCTCGATGCCAGATCCACAGTGTTTTTGACTAGAAACCCGCGCGGGTTCACATAAGGGCTTTGCCGCATATCCAGAGTGTTAGTGAGTCCGATCGTATTTACTAAATAATTCGTCGTCGACCCGAGGAGGAAGCTCGGCCTAATCTCAGAGTCGGTGATTTTCACATGGCGAACCGCGAAACTCAGGCCGGCTTC
>JBKPLM010000082.1:0-7678 GCA_046731655.1 Verrucomicrobiota bacterium
TCTCCTAGCCCCGATCTTCGACCGGCAATCAGCGAAACAAGCGAAAAAAATCGGCAGCGGTTTGGCCGCTGGACCAGGTGCAGCCTGCGGACACGTTGTGTTTAGTGCGGAGGAAGCCGTTGTGCGCTCTGAGAAAGGAGAAAAAGTCGTGCTAGCGCGTATTGAAACTTCACCCGAAGACCTGCGCGGTATGATTGCCGCCGAAGGTATCCTAACGTCGCGCGGCGGCGTCTCGTCGCATGCGGCACTGGTGGCACGGCAAATGGGAAAAGTGTGCGTTTGCGGTGCGACGGGAATCCAAATCGATTACCAAAAGCGCACACTCAGCGCCAACGGCACGACCTTAAATCGAGGCGATTACATCTCCATTGATGGGACTGCCGGGGAAGTGTTTGCTGGCGAAGTTGCGACAGCGCCGTCGGAAATCGTTCAAGTGCTGGTCGATCGTTCTCTCGATCCGAAAAAGAGCATTGTTTACCAAGAGTACGCAAAATTGATGAAATGGACGGATCAATTCCGCACCCTGGGCGTGCGCACAAACGCGGATACGCCCGAGCAGGTAACAAACGCCGTCGCGTTCGGTGCGGAAGGCATCGGGCTTTGCCGAACAGAGCATATGTTTTTTGAGGGCGATCGGATTGACGCCATGCGTGAGATGATTCTCGCGGGTACGAAGGACGAGCGCGCCCGCGCCCTGGCCAAACTGCTTCCCTACCAGCGCGGCGATTTCATTGGCATCTTCACGGCGTTAAAAGGTTTGCCAGCCACGATCCGTTTTCTCGATCCACCTTTGCACGAATTTTTGCCTAGCGATCATGCGCAACAGAATGAGCTTGCGGGCAAACTGGATGTCCCAGTGGAACAAATCGCGCGTCGGGTGCACGAGCTGCACGAATTTAATCCCATGCTCGGCCACCGGGGCTGCCGACTCGGCATCGTTTATCCGGAAATTTCCGAGATGCAGGCACGCGCGATCTTTGAAGCCGCTGCCGAAGTGCAGGCCAAGAGAATTAAAGTTCGTCCCGAAATCATGATTCCACTCGTTGGATTCCCGCGCGAGCTGAAGCTCCAAATCGACATCGTCCGGCGCGTGGCTAGTGAGGTGGCGGAGGAGAAGAGGGCAAAATTCAATTATTTGGTTGGGACGATGATCGAAATTCCACGCGCCGCGCTTGTTGCGGATCAGATCGCGGGCGACGCCGAGTTCTTCAGTTTCGGCACAAACGATCTCACCCAAACGACACTGGGAATGAGCCGGGACGATTCTGGGAGTTTTCTTCCCGCTTACGCGGAGCTTGATATCGTCGATTCAAATCCATTCGCATCGATCGACCAGAAGGGTGTCGGGCGCCTGATGGAAATAACTCGCGACCTAGGACGCAAGAGGCGGCCAGACATCAAACTAGGAATTTGCGGCGAACACGGAGGCGAGCCCGCGAGCGTTAAGTTTTGTCATCGGCTGGGCTTGGATTACGTAAGTTGCAGCCCATTCCGGATCCCGATTGCCCGGTTGGCAGCAGCGCAAGCAGCCCTCGATAGTTAAAAGGCTTGGTCACGTTTCAAGACATCGAAGGAGCGCGCAAACGAATTGCGGACGCGGTTTATCATTCGCCTTGCCCGCCCTCCATACCGCTAAGCGAAATCACCGGCATGCAAATTTTCTGCAAGCTCGACAACTTGCAGCGGACCGGAAGCTTTAAGGAACGCGGCGCCCGCAATGCGCTGTCACAACTATCGCGTGACCAGCAGAAGCGTGGAGTCATTGCGGCCTCTGCGGGCAATCATGCCCAGGCGCTCGCTTATCAGGGCAGATTGCTCGGCATTCCCGCGACGGTCGTGATGCCGCGATTCTCGCCACTTATAAAAGTAAGCAATTGTCAAAACCTCGGCGCTACGGTCGTTTTACACGGGAAGGATTTCGGCGAAGCGAGAGCGCATGCACACAAGATCGCGAAGGAAGAAAGCCTTGCCTATATCGACGGCTATGATGATCCGGCGATCATTGCTGGTCAGGGAACAATGGGCCTCGAAATCGTCGAGCAAATTCCCGATCTTGAGGCCGTAGTTGTTCCCGTGGGCGGAGCCGGTTTGCTCGCTGGCGTTTCGTTGGCCGTCAAGACGTTGCGACCAAACGCCAAAATTATCGCTGTCGAAGCGGAGAACGTGGCGAGCTTTTCGGCTGCGCTTGAAGCAGGGCAACCGGAAAAAATCACGATGCTTCCGACGCTTGCAGATGGCCTCGCAATTCCGCAAGTCGGGACAAATGCGTTCCAAGTTGCGAGACCGCTTGTCGATGTGACTATCACTGTAAACGAAGAACAAATCGCTCTGGCAATTCTCCACCTGATTGAATTGGAAAAAAGCGTCGTTGAAGGAGCCGCTGCCACGCCACTGGCTGCATGTCTGTCCGGAAAGTTAGAAGAGCTCGCCGGCAGGCGAGTGGTTCTCTTGCTTTGCGGTGGAAATATTGATCCCAACGTTCTCAGTCGGGTAATTGAAAGCGGCCTAGTCGCGGATGGTAGGCTTGGCCGGTTCACCGCTGTCATTAGTGATCGGCCCGGTGGGCTTGCCGACCTGGCAGCGCAAATCGCGTCAACCGGAGCAAGCGTTAAACAAATCGTGCATGATCGCGCCTTCGCCAGCCCGGACGTCTCCGCAGTGAACGTTCTTTGCACGGTTGAAACCCGCAATCATCAACACCTGGTGGAGCTGCGCGACCTATTGAAAAGCCGCGGCGTGGAAATTCACGACGCGACGTAATGGTACGGCGCAACCGCCGGGCGCGCCGACAAACTTGAAGCGCGATTCGCTTTCCGTAGTCTGCTCCATGCAACGCCGTGAAGAAATGATCGACTCAAATTCCTTCGCGCGCCGTCACATTGGCCCGAACGAAGACGAAGTGCGCACCATGCTGCGCGAGCTCGGCTTCGAAAATCTCGATTCTCTTGTGGAAGCCGCCGTTCCAAAGAATATCCGGTTCAATCGAGAACTGAACCTACCGGAACCGAAGTCGGAGATTGAAGCCCTGGCCGAGCTCCGGGCAATTTCCAGAAAAAACAAGATCGCGCGCTCGTTCATCGGCTGTGGCTATTCCGATTGCGTTACGCCGCCCGTCATTCAGCGGAACGTTCTCGAGAACCCGGGTTGGTACACCGCTTATACACCCTATCAGGCTGAACTCGCACAAGGTCGGCTTGAAGCCCTCCTCAACTTTCAAACCATGATCACCGACTTAACGGAGCTCGAGATTGCCAATGCCTCGCTTCTTGATGAAGCCACTGCCGCCGCTGAAGCAATGGCGCTTTGTCATGCGGTCGTTCCGAGTCGCAAAACGTTTTTTGTCGCTAACAACTGTCACCCGCAAACAATAGCCGTTGTGCAAACACGGGCGAAACCGCTTGGGATTACAATTAAGATCGGCGACTACTCGCGCTTCAAGATCGACGAGACAGTTTTCGGCGCGCTCGTTCAGTATCCCGCCACTGATGGCGCGATTTGCGACTACACCGATTTAATTAAGCAGGCGCATGACGCAGGTGCGCTGGTGGTGGTCGCAGCCGACATCCTGGCGCTGACACTTCTGAAACCGCCCGGTGAATTTGGTGCCGATGTTGCAGTCGGTAACACGCAACGCTTTGGCGTTCCCCTCGGGTTCGGTGGACCACACGCGGCATACTTCGCCACGCGCGATCAGTACAAACGTCACATGCCCGGCCGGCTGGTGGGAGTTTCACACGATGCAGAAGGCCATCCCGCCTATCGACTCGCGCTGCAAACTCGAGAGCAACACATCCGTCGCGACAAGGCAACGAGCAACATCTGCACCGCGCAGGTCCTTCTGGCTGTCATCGCGTCGATGTATGCCGTGTATCACGGCCCAAGAGGCCTACGTGCAATCGCCGAGCGCGTGCATCGCCTAACAAGTCAACTTGCGGATGGCCTGTGTGCTCTAGGTTTGAGTATCACGCACGAAAATTTCTTTGACACGGTTCGTGTGGAAGTGGAATCGAGCGAGGTCATTTTGGAGCACGCGGGAAAAGCAGGCTGCAACCTGCGGGCGCTCGGCCCGCGGGCGGTGGGCATCTCGTTCGACGAAACGACAACTCCACGCGACATCGAACTATTGATGTCGGTCTTTCGCGGCACGTCTGTGCGCGATTTTGGCGATGACGATCTGGGCGAGCCGCCAGTCCGCATTCCGCAATCAGCAATCCGCGGGTCCGAATTTCTCACTCACCTGGTCTTCAACACACATGACACCGAGACAGAAATGTTGCGTTATCTCAAGAAGCTAGAATCACGAGACCTTTCATTAACGACTTCGATGATCCCGCTCGGTTCATGCACGATGAAATTGAATGCCACCGCGGAAATGTTTCCGATTTCGTGGCCGGAAATTTCCAAGCTGCACCCGTTCGCGCCCACTCAACAAACCGTCGGTTATGCAGAGATGTGCCGACAGCTCGAAAACTGGCTCGCAGAAATCACTGGGTTCGACGCGATTTCGTTGCAGCCCAATGCCGGATCACAGGGCGAATACGCCGGCTTGCTGGCGATTCGCGAATATCATGCGTCGCGCAACGAAGCCTATCGCAATATTTGCCTTATACCTACCTCGGCTCATGGCACGAACCCGGCCAGCGCGACCATGGCTGGTTTCAAGGTTGTCTCTATCGCCTGCTTGAAAGATGGAGATATCGATCTCGCCGATCTGCGCGCAAAGGCAGATGAACACGCACGCGACCTCGCAGCGCTGATGGTGACCTATCCCTCCACGCACGGCGTCTTTGAACCCACGATTCGCGAAATCTGCGACATCGTGCACGCGCATGGCGGCCAGGTTTACATGGACGGCGCGAACCTGAACGCGCAAGTCGGCCTTTGTCGTCCGGGCGATTACGGGGCGGACGTTTGTCATTTGAATCTACACAAAACCTTCTGCATACCACATGGTGGTGGCGGGCCGGGCGTCGGACCGATTGGCGTGGCCAGGCACCTTGCGCCGTATCTTCCGCGAGAATTCATTCTCGATCCCGACACGGGTCGAGTTCTGTTTGGCGAAGGAGAACACGGGAAACGTCCGCCGGCTGGAAGCGGCTCTGATTACCGCCACGGCGGAGGCAAGGGAGGTAACGTGGCTGCCGCGCCCTATGGCAGCGCCAGCATCCTAACAATCACGTGGATGTACATCCGCATGATGGGCGCGCAGGGATTGAAACGGGCAAGCGAGGTCGCGATCGTGAACGCCAATTACATCGCGAAACGACTGGACCAGTATTTTCCTGTGCTTTTCAAAGGCAAACGCGGGCTCGTGGCGCATGAGTGCATCGTCGATCTTCGCCAGTGGAAAAGCGCAGGTATCGAAGTCGAAGATGTAGCAAAGCGTTTAATGGACTACGGCTTTCACGCGCCGACGGTCTCCTGGCCGGTCGCCGGGACGATGATGATCGAGCCGACCGAGAGCGAACCCAAACACGAGCTCGACCGTTTTTGCGACGCGATGATTTCCATCCATGCAGAAATTGAGGCGGTTGCGAAAGGAAAGATGGAGCGGGAGAACAATATGTTGAAAAACGCGCCTCACACCGCGCGGCAAATCGCGTCCGATAATTGGGACCGACCCTACACGCGCGAACAAGCAGCTTTTCCAGCACCGTGGACACGCGAACACAAATTCTGGCCGGCCGTCGGGCGAATCGACAATGTTTACGGCGATCGAAATCTCTTCTGCTCCTGCCCGCCGATCGAAGAGTTCCAAACTGACGCGAGCTGATCAACTGTGACTTGGACAAGCTTACCGCTGAAGTCACGCTTCTGGAGCGAGCTCCGGCGCGGCAACGACACGTGTGGGTACCAGCCGGAGCCCTGGACCTGCTGGTTCTTCAGCCGCAGGGCCCGTTTCGTGATATTCCGCGTCGCTGTTGACCTGCCAGAGATCGTAAAGCTTCGTCTCTGCCAGAATATTTTCGACACACAACATCGCAGTCATCATGGCGTGATCCTGATTGTTGTATTTGTGCATGCCGTTGCGGCCGACGAGATGCAGGTTTGGATACCGAGTGTCCAGTTCCTCACGAATAGTAGCGACGTGGCGTGCGTAATCGTCGTCGTAAACGGGATAAGCTTTCTTTTGGCGGACGACGCAGCCATCGACAAGATCCCCTTCCCTCGCCAATCCAATCTTGATCAGTTCGCGCTTGGCGAGCCCAACTAAGTCGTTATCGCTCGAATCCCAGAGTCCGTCGTGTTCGAAGCAGAAGTATTCGAGACCGTAACAAGCCTTATCCGGCTCGGGCACCATTTCCGGGGACCACGAACGGAAATTTTGAACGCGACCAACTTTGACGTTTGGATCGTGAATGTAGATCCAGTTGTCATCAAACATCTGTCGATCTTTCAAGATCAACATCACTGTGAGGAAATCGCGATACTTAAGACTTTCGGCGGCAAGCTTCGTTCGCTCGCTCACGCTCGGTGACAATCCGCAGACGAGCTCACGCATCGGAGCGGATGAAATGATGTGTTCAGCTTCGATCGTGTGTAATCGACCTTCTCGATCTTTATAATCAACGGCCCACGTGCCATTGGCCTCGTCATGAGAACAGCGGGTCACTCTGCAGCCCATCTCTAGCTTGCCGCCGTGGGCCTTCATCTTTTCCGCGCAGGCTTCCCACATCATGCCGGGACCTCGTCGTGGGTAACGAAAGGAATTGATCAGTGTCTTAATTACTTTTGCGCGGTCTCCGTTGTAACGCTGCGGAATCAGCGCATTTTTAATGGCGCTGCCAAGAGAAAGTCCTTTGATCCGCTGCGCAGCCCAGTCGGCGGAAATTTCTTTGCAGCTCATACCCCAAACTTTTTCGGTGTAACTTTTGAAAAATGTGTTGAACAGCCGTTTGCCGAATTGATTGCTTACCCACTCTTCGAAATTGCGCGGATTTCGCACTGGGAACAGCCGCGCCTTCAGCCATGACAGAACGCAGAGAGCAGACCTGAAGACGCCTAGCCTGAGCAGTGCTTCGAACGGTTTTAACGGATAGGAGAAAAATTTGCCGGCGTAAAAAATCCGCGAAGACCGCGGCCGCACGAGCATGTCGTTAGGCAAAATTTCGGTCCACAGATCTTCGACCGCTTTCGACTTGGAAAAGAAGCGATGCCCGCCAATGTCGAAGTGAAAACCCTTGTAAGTCACCGTCCGGGAAATTCCGCCGACGTAAACGGGATCGGCTTCCAGGACAACGACATCGACTTCCTCCTTCGACAGGAGATAGCCGGCCGTTAAACCCGCCGGGCCTGCGCCGATAATGACGACTTTTGCTTTCATCTTCTTCTAGGCAACCCAGTTACCGCGGGTGAAATTCCAGACGTACCAGCCCTGTACGCACAACCCAGTGGCACTGAGCATCGCCACTGACGCGATGCCAAATGCCCTAACGAGTACTGGCGGCGTGCGAAATTGACTCAGAAAATTTAAAAGCGCCAGCACGATCAGCGCGTGCACGCAAAATTCGTAGCGGAGCATGCTCTCCATATCCACAGAGGCCACTCCGCTGACGGAGAGATAGTAGATCACAAAGGCGCAGAAATAGATGCCGGCACGAATCGGCAAACCGGCCCACCTACGAATCGACAGTTCGCAAAGGACGATCCCAATAAAAAGCACGGCGCCCAACGTCAT
>JBKPLM010000083.1:0-6932 GCA_046731655.1 Verrucomicrobiota bacterium
TTGCGCAGATCATTTGTGATTTGCCCGTTGAGGAACCGAAGCCGGTCCGCGCCGGTAATACGAAACTTTGCGCGTTCGGAAAGGTCGAGAAAGATAGCAGTATCCATCACAAGTCACTTTACGCATAAAACTCGGACAAAAAATCAAGTGTGTTTTCTCGCGCCTCTCCCCCTGCGCAAGGGGAGAGGGTTCGGAGACAGCGAAAGATTCAAAGGCCGTTAACTCCTAACCTACCCTCTCGCTTAGGAATCGAGAGGCGATTGCGCCAATGCAACTAAGACAGGCTGGATGCACAACAGGGGTTCGCCCAGGTCGGAACGCAATGTCATTTTTCTCCGGAGGACAATCGACTCAGCAGCTGCTTGAGGAAACCGCGACGCAGGTGTGTGGTTTCTTTAGCTCCGCCGCTTGGCACACCGATCGATGGCGACGGCGAAACCTCTGGACTCGCATCCTGCTGGCTTTGGATTTCCCCTTCGAGTGAACTCGCGATCGACTCGCCGACCTCTGGTTGCTCTTCGTCTTCGCCCAGTAGCAACTCATCACCAACCGCCGGCGCGGGCTCGTGCAAATATTTTCGCGCTATTACCGAATAATCATCGTCTCCGTGACCCCAGTGCATTTGCTCAAGCAACTGGTCGCGAGCAGCCGCTGTCACACCCAGATCGAGATAGTTCGACAAACCGAGCTGATTAGCAATCTGCATATCTTTCAACATGTGTTTGACAGAAAAGTGCGGCTGAAAATCACGGCTAAGCATTTTAGGCAGTTTCATCGCGAGCGTTGTAGAATGGCTGGCGTTACTGCGCATTGCCTCGAGGAACTTTTCCAACGGCAAACCCAAAGCTTGAACAAGCGCCAGCGCTTCCGCAGCTGCCTGGACGCTTGCCGCCGTAATCATGTTTGTTGCGATCTTGATGGCGCTCGCCTGGCCAATTGTCGGTCCGATCTCGATGATCTCTTTACTGCTGGCGTCGAGGATCGGACGCGCTTCGTGCACCGCCGCATCGTTCCCGGACACATAATAAACGAGCTCGCCTTTTTCGGCTGCAGTTTTACTTCCTGTAAATGGCGCCTCGACAAACCGCGCCTTGCGACGCTCGACAATTTCAGCCGCGGCGCGCATTGAATCGGGGGCAACTGTTGAGTGCGCAATGACTAGATGGCGCGGCGTAATCTTTTCACCTAGCTGTTGGGCGATCTGCAGCAGAGCGTCATCATCCGAAACAAATATCTGGATAGAATTGCAAATCTCAGCGACCTCCCCGGGCGACCCGACAAAATTCGGAATGGAACGCGGCGACCGGTTCCAAACATAAACTGAGAACCCTTTCCGCCGCAGGGCACCAGCCACACCGCGACCAATAATCCCAAGCCCGATTACACCGATGTTTTTACGCGTCGCATGCGACATAGGCTTCAGGAGTTCCATTAAAGCGGCAACTCGTAATCAAACTGCCGGGAAAACTGACGTGAGGCAATGCAGAAATTGGGCCCCGTGATTCGTTAAAGCGTTGAAGCGTTGAAGCGGAAACGAGAATCCCCCTCCAACGGTTTAACACTTCAACGCTTCAAGGTCATTTTCTCAGCGCGAATTCAGACAGGTAATATAAGGCGACTGATCCAACGATTTGGAGACTCTGGGCGCTAATTTTATCAACTGTGTCTCCAGCGGTGTGCCACCAAGGGTAATCAAAATCAATCATGTCGATTGTTGGAATACCGATAGCGTTCAGCGGTGAGTGGTCGTCGATCATCTCGCGGTCAAGGTACGTGAAATAATTTCGCAGCTTGAGCGCTTCCGCTGCCGCAAAGATGTCTCCCGCTATTTCGGGAGGCGAATCTGCAGGAAGCGTGACGTCAAGGGAACGATCGCCGACCATGTCAAACAAGATGCCGCCGCGGAATTGTTTTGCGCTGCTGCCTTGGAGTTGCCTGGCAAAATACCGGCTTCCGTACAATCCGTCCGTCTCCGAAAAATGGTCGTACGCTTCTTCGCCATCGAAAAACACAAGCTCAATTTTCGCAGCCAGATTTGAATGCTGCCCGATTACCCGCGCTAATTCCAAAAGCAAGCCTGAGCTCGAGCCGCCATCGTTGGCTCCTACGAACTTTATGGCGTCGAACGTTTTCGTATCGTAATGCGAGCACAATAAAAACAAGGGCGCCGCGTTCTCCTTGCCGGGAAATTTGGCAATTAAGTTCACGAACTGGACCTTTCCCCGCGGGGTATCGTCGCTGAAGACCTGCCGTGTTACCTGCCAGCCCGAACGGCGGAGCTGGTCCTCGATATAACGCCGGGATTTTTCAATCGCTTCAGATCCAGACGGGCGCGGGCCGAAATCGACCAGTCGCTGAACATGAGCGAAAGCTTTCTCGCCCGAAAGTTCTTCCCAGATTTTTGGAGCGCCCGCGTTTGTCGTTGAGGTCGCGGACAGTAAAAGCAAAAGAGGTGCTGCAAGTGAAATCGCCCCGCGAATGTTCATCACATGAAAACTTCGATAGCTCTAACGCCCAACAGTTGGTGCTCAACGCTCGCCCAAGATGTCATCCTGAGCGAAGCGAAGGACGTCCCAATCGCAGTCAAGATCGCCCCATAGTACATTGTGTGACCGACCCATCAGCGTGAGGTCCCTCACTTCGCTCGGGATGACCGCGCTCGAACGGTTGAAATGTTTCGTTCATGCCGCTTCAACACTTCTACGATGTAACGATTCAACGTGACGGAGCGCGGCGATTTCAGCTCTCCTGTTGCGGGAGCCCCAACGCAGTCACGATCCGCTGAAGATCGTCGTTCCCGTAGTACTCGATTTCAATCCGGCCTCGTTTCTCTCCGTGATGGATGGTGACGTGTGTAGCGAGATGTTCTTGCAATCGGTTCTGCAAATCTTCTACTCCCGTCGGCATAATGCTCGGCTCGCTTCCGGCGCGCCCGGATCGTCCACGGGAACGCCCGACTCCAAGCAAGCGGGCAACCAGCCGTTCTGTGCTACGCACGGTGGCATTGCGCCGTAAAACAGTTTCCGCAGCCAGGAGCTGTTCCTCTGGTGCTTTCAACGCTAACAGCACCTTTGCGTGGCCCACGGAAAGCAAATCCTGAGTCAGCCAGACCTGCACCTGGGGATGCAGATCCAAAAGCCGCAGCGCGTTGGCCACCGCCGCCCGGCTTCGCCCTACTTTGAGCGCGACGTCCTCCTGCCGCATTCCAAATTCATTCGCTAACCTGGCGTAGCCCTGTGCCTCTTCGATTGGGTTCAGATCGGCCCGTTGCAGGTTTTCGATCAACGATAATTCGAGGACTTCCAAATCGTTTGCGCTTCGAATTATGGCAGGCACTTCGGCAAGACCAATCTCCTGAGCCGCACGCCAGCGGCGTTCGCCGGCGATCAATTCAAATCGACGGCCCGCGTCTCCTGTCGGCGCGGCGACACTCGGCGTGGCGGGGCGGACAATCAGCGGTTGAATAATGCCGTGTTGCCGGATCGAATCGATTAGTTCCTGCAACGCTTCGCGGGCGAAATCTTTGCGTGGTTGTAGCGCGCTGGGAATGATGTTTGCCAAATTGATCAGGTGCACTCTCTCGCCTGGCTCGCCAGCGTCTGCGCGCGTCGCAACCGATGGAGCGCCAATCAATGCTCCAAGCCCCTTGCCGAGACCAGACCGTGCCATGCGGCTGAGGCTACGGGAACAGGTCCATCAACGCAAACAGCAATCACTTCAAAGAGCCCACGAAACAGGCGAAGCAGGGTTAAGCGAACGACAGCTATTAGCTGAAATTTTCGGGTCTTTTCGTGTGTTTAGTGGGCGAACCTCAAACTCAGCGATAGAAGTTATGCTGACGGCTCGCGGAGCTCCCTCTCCATTTGCGGGTACGCTCCTTCTCTCAAAATAGTTCAAAAAAAATGTATTGACACCGCAAACCGAAATTTGGTATCACGCGCACCTGGCTCCAAAGCAGACGAAGGATTTTTACCCGGTAGGTTCTTTGTCTGTCAGGATCCTGGTAACCAAAAAACAAACGAAACACCGGGAGAGAAAGAACACACACAATCCATGTATCCACTCAATCAACTCAAAACGTTAGTTACATGCGGACGAGATCCGGCTCGCTCGCTGCCGTTACGGCGCGGGTTCCTTCTCATCCCGCTTATTTTGGTATGCCTTGGGCTTTTGCCAGCAGCGCAAGCGGCTCCAGCTCCAGAGACACCAGACCCAGGAGCTGTACCCGGCTTCTTCACCACGGCTGACGGGCGGAGCGCCCTTTTGAGCCTCACCACCGGCGTAGGAAACTCGGCGTTTGGCGCATTGACGCTCTTGTCCGATAGCACCGGTAACTTCAACACAGGTGTTGGTGCAGGGGCGTTGGCGCTCAATAACGTGGATTCGAACACGGCCGTTGGCACTGTCGCGCTTTTGCTAAACACCACGGGCGCGAACAACACCGCCGTTGGATCAGCCGCGCTGGTCAATAACCTAGGAGAAATCACTCCTGGTGACCTAAACGGTTCCTTCAACAATGCTGTCGGGGCCAATGCACTCCGTGGGAACGCGAACGGATCAAGCAACAACGCAGTTGGCGAGAGCGCGCTTTTTAGCAACACCATCGGCTCAGCCAATACGGCTGTCGGCGATGTCGCGCTCCAGAACAATGATATAAGCGGAGCTGGCCTTGGTAATGCCAACACAGCCGTTGGAGCTGGCGCGCTCTTTAGCAACGGTGATGGCGATTCAAATAACGCCGTCGGTTTCGACGCGCTCGGCAGCAACGACGATGGCTTGTTCAACAACGCCATGGGTTTTGACGCACTGGCGGACAACATCAGCGGCGCCGGAAACGTGGCCGTCGGTGATTCAGCAGGCGCGGGTGTTGATGGCGATTTTAACATCTATGTCGGTGCCTTCGCCGGCCCTCCGAGTGGTAGCGAAGACGAGACGATCCGCATTGGTGACGTGTTTAACACAGACTGCTATATCGGCGGCATCTTTGGTGCAACGGCAACCGGTGGTTTGCCTGTTGTCGTCAATGCCGACGGCAAGCTCGGCACAGTCCCTGCAGACTCGCCTCTCTCGATGAAGGAGATCCTCAAAGAGCGTCAAGTCGTGCAGGAATTGAAGGCCACAACTGAAAGACAAGCGGCGGTGATCGCTTTGCAGGAAGGGCAAATTAAGGCCCTGACTGCGGGCCTGAAGCAGCAAGCCGACCAAATTCAGAAGGTGAGCGCTCAGCTTGAGATGATCAGGCCAACTCCTCGAGTGGTAGAGAACCGATAAGGTTACTGATCAAACACGCATAAAGAAGTTTCAAACAGCCCCGAAGGAATTCGGGGCTGTTTTGTTTTCTGTGGACCTGGCGTCGCGGGTATCGAGGCGCGACAATCGCTAACGATGGAAAACGAAAACCGATGCGAACACGCATCCCCGCGTCCCTTTTTTGAATCGAGCCGCGTCCGGAGCTTTCCGTACCTACTGAGTAGCAAATTGCGTGAAAGAACGTTGTAGGGCGGGCGCTCCGCCTGCCAGGCCACGCGCTTTCCAAGTCACATCAGCGTCCCGGCAAGCGATGCGCTTGCCCTACAATGCTGCATCTATAGTCTTCCGTGCAGAAATGGCGGACTCCGAAGGCATCACGACGAATGACAAACCACACCGTTGAGACCTTTACGCTGGGGCATTCTCCAGATCCGGATGACGCATTCATGTTTTATGCGATGGCGCAGAATAAGATCGATCTGCGCGGGTACCGGTTCGAACATCGACTGGAAGATATTCAAACGTTGAACGAACTGGCGCTTCGAGGGGAGCTGCACATTTCTGCGATCTCGATCCATGCCTATGCGTACGTCGCAGGTAAATACGCGCTATTGCCCTGCGGAGCGAGCATGGGAGACGGGTACGGGCCGATCGTCGTTCGGAGACGGCGATACGGCGATACGGCGAAACGGCGAAATCAAGGAGCGGCGGTCTCCAGTCCGCCGATCACTGACTCCGCAGCGCGAGAATTTCTAGCAGGTAAGAAAATCGCCGTGCCTGGCAAGATGACCAGCGCGTTTCTCGCGCTACAGCTTTTTCTTGGCGAGTTTGATTACCTCGTTGTTCCGTTCGATCAAATTTTCGACGCCGTGCGCACCGGGCGAGCCGATGTGGGTTTGATCATTCACGAGGGGCAGCTCACATATGGAAAATCAGGCTTCGAGAAAATCGTCGATCTTGGCAAATGGTGGAAAGAACAAACTGGGTTTCCACTACCGCTCGGCGGAAATGTCGTGCGCAAAGATATACCGCCGGCGGTCCGACGTGAAGTCAGCAAAATTATTCGGGAAAGCATCGACTACGGCCTCGCGCACCGGGATGAGGCAGTGCGGCATTCGCTTCTCTATGCGCGCGACATGGACGCGAAGCTCGCCGGGAGATTCATCGGCATGTATGTGAATGAATTTACTCGCGATTATGGCGAGGCGGGACGTGCCGCCATCCGGCGATTTCTGACGGGAGCGCACAACAAGGGTTACGTCGACGTTCCAGTGGAAGTGGAATTCGTCGAATAATTATCAAGAAGTGTCGCGAGAGTCGCGTTCAGCGCTCGCGTCACAAAAGCTCTTGTGCGCGTGCCGGTTCTCCGGCAGTTTCGTCCTGTCATGGCAGCGAATCGGAAGCTTGGTTGTCTCAGCATTTTCTTGTTCGTTGCGCTTTGTGCCAGTCTGTTTGTTAACCTTGTGCTGATGGCCGCTGCGTTTCAGCGCCTGGGCGGAATCCGCGAGGCAGAGCCAATCCCGCGCTTCCGTGAAATTCTGCTTCAGCGGGGCGCGCGCGCGACGACGGACAAGATCGCAGTCATCACCATGCGGGGCCTCATCAGCTCCTCGCTCCCCGGCACTGTAAGCGATTCAATGGTCGATGACATGCGCGCAGCTCTGCAACAGGCGCGTGATGAC
>JBKPLM010000084.1:0-13927 GCA_046731655.1 Verrucomicrobiota bacterium
ATTCTGGAGCAGCGCGGTATTTTAGGTCCCGGCGAAGGCGCCAAACCACGCGAGATTCTGGTCGATCTCGATGCTGCCGTTTAGCCGCTACTTTCTGCGCAATGACGATAGAAGGGCTTGGTAAAAAATTTCAGGAAGCAAGGCTCGCAAGGAACCTTACGCTCGACGAAGCGGCCCGGATGACAAAGATTCGCCCCGCGCGGCTGGCAGAGATTGAAGCGGATGATTTTTCCCAATTCCCGAGCCTCGCATACGCAAAAGGTTTTCTTCTTATTTACGGCAAATTTTTAGACGTCGATGTCACGCCGTATCTCGACGCGTTTGAAGATTCCGAGCGCGTTACGGTCGATGGCTACTCGTATCTTCAGGAAAATCGCCCTCAGAAGCCAGTCAGTGCGCCGGTCGTCCGCCGCCGCCGTCCCGCTACTACTGGCCACGACCGCATCTCACCAATGCCGCTCATCTTCGGCGTGCTCGTGTTGGTAGTCGGCTTCTCCGTAATGAAGTTGATCCTAAACGTGCGGCGGCTTGCGCCTGGAAAAGAGCAGTCCGCGGCACAGGTGTCACCGGGTGCGTCGCCGGTTCCGAGCCCCAAGGTTGAGCAACCGGGCCCGACGGGGGCTTCACCAGGCACTATTGCGTCGGCCCCGACAGCCGCGGCGTCCGAAGCTGCCACCTCGCCTATTGCGACACCCGGGCCACCAGAAACTCGAAAGGCGTTGGCTGCTTCCGCAGGGCCAAGTGAACCGGAGGTGCGTCGGGCGAAGCCGGTGACCCGCGAAGATCTGGGGAAAGCGCAAGAGACAACGAATTCGCCGCCCGCGGAGTCAGGCGAACAGAATCGGGTCGCTATTCGGCCAATCAAGAGAACCTACGTGAAAGTGACCGTTGGCGATAAAGGCGGAAGTCCCGCCTTTGAACGCTGGGTTTCTCCAGCAGATGGCCCTGTGGAATTCCGCGGGAAACATGTCTCGATTCGCGTTCTCGATCCGGATGCTGTCCAGATCACAAAGAATGGAAAGGCGCTGGAGGACGACGACGAAGACGTCACAGTTAACTGACGCCGATCATGAATTCGCCACCTGTAGTGGCCCCGAAAGCTTTCGGGGCAAGTCCTCGTGGGCAATGCGAGGAACAGACAAAACGCCTGCCACTACGACGCACCAAGGTCGGGATGATCAGCCTTGGCTGCGCGAAGAACCTGATAGACGCCGAAATTATGCTCGGCAGCGTAATACAGCGTGGCATGGAAATCACATCCCGTTCGGAGGACGCTGACGTCCTGGTCGTTAACACCTGTGCGTTTATTGATTCAGCTAAAGAGGAATCCATCGAAGCCATTCTGGAGGCGCACCAGCAGCGCGGCTTGAACAAAAGATCCGATCAAAAGCTCATCGTAAGCGGTTGCATGTCGCAACGGTTTGCACGCGAGCTGCAAGAAGAAATGCCAGAAGTGGACGCGTTCATTGGACTGGATCAAGTCAGCCAGCTTGGGGAAATCGTGGAGAAGATTCTAAAAAAACGCGCAACGCCCAACGCAGGCAGTCCACTGTTGGATCTTGATTCTGGCAATGCTGATGTCGGTCTCGCTTTTGCAGACAAGCGCCCTACCTACATCCCCGATTACGATACGCCGCGCTTCAGGCTTACGCCCGCACATACCGCCTACGTAAAGATTGCCGAGGGCTGCAATCATCCGTGCAGTTTTTGCGTGATTCCACAGATGCGCGGGAAGCACCGCAGCCGCTCGCCACAGTCGGTGCTGGCAGAAATTCGGGAGCTCGTCAGCCAAGGTGTTCGCGAGATTAATCTGATCAGCCAAGACACGACCTATTACGGGATGGATCTTTGGACAGCGAAGGCCGGACCGCGTCAACCAGTGGACTCGACGCGTGGCCCGACGCTTGCCGGCCTTCTTCGCGAAATTCAACAAATCGAGGGAGACTTCTGGGTGCGTTTGCTTTATACGCACCCGGCACATTGGAGCGATGAACTTATTAACACCATCGCACGTTGCGATAAAGTCGCTCGCTACATCGATATTCCTCTTCAGCATATCGACGACTCGATGTTGGGACGCATGCGGCGTGAGACTTCACGTCAGCACATCGAAAATTTGATCGGCAAGCTGCGTGCTGGAATTCCGGGCGTGACGTTGCGGACCACTTTCATCGTCGGATTTCCCGGCGAAACCGAAGAGGAATTCGAGAGCCTTCTTGATTTCATCCGGCGCGCTCGATTTGAGCGCCTCGGAATATTCAAGTATTCGCAGGAAGAAGGCTCGCGCGCTGCGAAAATGTCAGTCCAGATTCCCGTGAAAATTAAGAACGCGCGCTACCGGATAGCGATGTCGATTCAGCGAAAAATCGCGCACGAAACTGCACATGAAAAAATCGGAAGGGAATTAAAATTATTAGTGGATCAACCGCATGTCGCGCGGAGCGAAGCCGATGCTCCGGATGTCGATGCGCGCGTCGTTTTGTCGAAAGAAGCCCGGGTCGGCGAGTTCGTTTGGCGGCCGATCATCGGAAGCCGCGGCTATGATCTGCTGGCCTGACTCGACCGCTTGCAAAAGGGATTTTTTTAAGAAGAGCCTACTTAACACGTGACAGCTGTGCCTTTCCTGAGCACACTTCTTGGTACCTATTTCGCTAGATGACCGAGCCAAACGAACCGAAAAAAGAGACGACTCGCATTTCCTTCCCTCCTCCGTCCGCGGAAAAACCGCCAGATCCAAGCACGAAATCGCGAGACACAGTGCGAATCCAGTTGCCGCTTCGTGAGCCGCCTGTTCACTTAACCGAACCGCAACCCGCCGCTCAGGAAGTGGCCTCCCCGCAATTCTTTCAGCCGCCGCAACCTCCAGGGGCGCCCGCAAGCGGATCGGTCATGCCTGCCCCCGATCTGCCGTCGACGGGACCGACAAAAGAGACAGTGCGCATTCCTGTTAGCGCTGTTCAGATGAAAAAGACTCAGCCCCTTGTCGCCATGCCCGAGGTGGCACCGCAGAGTCCTTCAGTCGCTGTGGCGCCAGTCGAGAAAAATCCGATGCCGCTGTTGTGGGTGCTGCTCGGTGTTTCCGCGGTGATTTTGATTATTCAGATTTGGACTTATCTTTCCTAAAGCCATGGATAATTCCTCTGTTATTAAGCTCGATGAGTCTAATTTTGACCGTGAAGTGACCCAGAACGACAAGCCCGTGATCGTCGATTTTTGGGCGGAATGGTGTGGTCCCTGCAAGATGATTGCACCGTTACTGGATGAGATTGCGCGCGAAAAAGCAGGCTCGCTGAAGGTAGCAAAAGTTAACGTAGACGAAAACCAGAGCCTTTCGCTCAAGTACAATATTCGCGCTATTCCAGCTTTACTCTTTTTCAAAAATGGCCAACTGCGCGATCAAGTCACTGGCGTCACAAGCAAGAAAGATTTGTTGAATCGCGTCGACGCATTGGCCTGAGGAAATTTTTCGAAAATTTCCAAGGGAATAGCAGAATCCGGCCAGTCGTAGCGAGCTTTTGGCCATTGGCTGGCGAGCGTCGCGTCCTCAACGTGGACGCTAGAAGCTGATCTTTAAAATCCGGCCGTCCGTGCCCACGAGCCATCCGGCTTTGGGACTGGCAAAAGCTACCGCCCAGAAGCCGCTCACATCAGGCAACGCGAACCATGTGGTTCCCTCGTCTGGAGTCCACGCCGCGCCTCCGTCATTGGCCGTAATCACTACTGCCCGACCGGGACCTCCGACGCCGCCCCCAGTGTGACCCACGTAGCTCAGGCCGAAAATGGCCCCGGTCACCGGGGGAGGATTGGTAAGAGCCCAGGTTTGACCCCCATCGCTCGAAATCGCTGTGCGCGCGTTATTGGGATCACCGGGATCCAAATCGCCCCCACCCACAATGCCATGGAACGGATCCCGGAAAGCGACGGTGAACGCACCCGCGCTGGGCGAACTCACCAAATGCGTATCATACGCATTCCAAGTGTCTCCGCCGTCTCTGGTGGCCAGAACCCTGGCAATGTCCGATCCGCCGGTACAAATCCAGGCGTTCCTCCCACCTTGTGTTGACACACAAGTGCCACTTGATGCGAACGAGAATTCTCCCGGCAACGCCGGCGGCATATTGTTACTGATATCCTGCCACGTTGTTCCGTCGGTAGTGCGGAAATCGGGGAACACTCCATTCACTGAGTCGCTGTGCAGAATGCCCCGATTAGGCGTCCAGAACGCGAAAGCATCATAGAAAGCACTCGGATTCTGGTTTTCGAACTGGATCGTCCAAGTGGCCCCGCCATCCACGGTTTTATAGACACGAAAGTCTGTTGGGTTCGCGCCAATGGACATGAGATAGGCAACGTCAGCACTGAAAGCCTGCACATCGCGAAATTGCAGTTCTTCGGCACCCGGCACTACGCCGGCAGTCCACGTCTGTCCGCCGTCCGTGGTGACGGTGAACGTTCCGGCGCGACCGGATGCCCAAACCACCTGCGGATTCACTGGCCACACCGCAATCAGGCCATTAGTGGTGCCGCTGTCTTGCGGAGTCAGTGTGGGTTGATGAAGATTAGTTGCCGAGAACTCCTGGGCGCTGAGGATTCCGTAGGAGAACACAGGAATAAGAAAAATAGCGAACGATCGTTTCAACATGGCGATTCCTCCAAAGAAGCTGGTTGGAGGCAAGCATAGGCGCGTTGCGAAGAGGGTCAAACTCGCTACTGCGAGAAGCGTACTCCGCCGGTATTGTGAGAACTTCGCTCGCTCATTCCCGTAGTATGAGGTGAACCGGAAAAAGCCAATGAGACTGCGATCACTGAAAAGAAAGCCGATAATGAAAGCGAAGACCTCACGTTTTGATAGCTTGGTCGCTCGTTACTATCCCGCCGTTTATAGCTTTGCGTCTCGATTGACGGATGATCCGCGACAAGCAGTTGTGCTAACACACGACGCATTCATGAGCATGCGAAAGCAACTACGGAACCGCCGCGATGAGAGCGCGCTAGCATCAATTCTCATATCCGCTGTAATCCGTGCAGGTCTCACGACGGCTTGAGCGAAGATTACTATTTACGACTATCGAGCCTCTGGACTAGGGCAAAATTTTTGCGAAGCGAAAAATTGGTAGGGACGTCTGTTGCAGTGTCTGGTTCGCACCAGCGGCTCGACCGAAAAGCAGCGCTTTAGCGTATCTCGAATGCGGCAACCTGCCGGTCCGGAGGCCGGATGCTATGCTATGCAAAATTATTTCCATTGCCATCTTGTTGCCGATTCCGAAACCGGCGACCCACAATTTTTGGAGTTCAAATCGATCGTAAGCCCTGTTACACACCTATAAAAACCCCAACCTTTGATTATGGCGCAATCATCACTCCGCGATCTTTCTGGCGGGGTGAAAATCACTGGCCCAATCGCAACGGGTTACGACGAAATTCTCACGCCAGAAGCGTTATCGTTTGTCGCGAAATTGCATCGTGCGTTTGAATCGCGCCGCTGCGAATGTCTCCGACGCCGACAAGATCGACAAGAGGCATTCGACCGTGGCGAGTCGCTGGATTTCCTAACGGAAACTAAACACATTCGCGAAGGCGATTGGAGCTGCGCGCCGATTCCGCACGATTTGCAGGATCGCCGAGTGGAAATTACCGGGCCGACTGATCGCAAAATGGTGATCAACGCGCTCAATTCCGGCGCGAAAATTTTCATGGCCGATTTCGAAGACGCTAACGCGCCGACCTGGGCCAACATGGTGGAAGGCCAAATCAATTTGCGCGACGCTATTCGGCGCACGATCAGATTCACAAATCCGGAGGGAAAAGAATATCGACTAAACGAACGTACCGCCGTCTTATTCGTTAGGCCACGTGGCTGGCATCTGGACGAGAAGCACCTGCTTGTAGACGGCGAGCCGGTCGCCGGCGCATTCTTCGATTTCGGTCTCTTCTTTTTTCACAACGCCAAGGAACTGATCGCGCGCGGGAGCGGCCCGTATTTTTACCTGCCGAAAATGGAGAGCCACCTCGAAGCGCGCATTTGGAATGACGCTTTCAAGCTGGCGCAGGATGAGCTTGGCATTCAGCAAGGCACAGTCCGTGCAACGGTTCTAATAGAGACCATTCCCGCCGCCTTCGAGATGGAAGAGATTCTTTACGAACTGCGGGAGCATTCTGCCGGGCTCAACTGCGGCCGCTGGGATTACATTTTTTCCTGCATAAAAAAATTTCGCCGCAAACCGGATTTCCTACTGGCCGATCGCGCGATCATTACGATGACAACGCATTTCATGCATTCGTATTCGTTGCTCTGCATCAAGACTTGTCATCGTCGGAAAACCTTCGCGATGGGCGGAATGGCGGCGCAGATTCCGGTGAAGAACAATCCGCGCGCAAACGAAGAAGCGTTCGCCAAAGTGCGCGCGGACAAGGAGCGCGAAGCTGGCGATGGTCACGATGGAACGTGGGTCGCGCATCCTGGGATGGTCCAGCTCGCGACCGAAGCATTCGATCACCTCATGCCCCAGCCTAACCAAATTGCGCGCCAGCGTGACGATGTCGATCCTTCCGCGAAAGACCTGCTCGATTTCGGGCCGCGTGGCCCGATCACCGAACAAGGTTTGCGCACGAACGTGAGCGTGGGCGTGCAATATCTCGAGGCGTGGCTGCGTGGCAGCGGCGCAGTCCCGATTTTCAATTTGATGGAAGACGCCGCAACGGCGGAAATCTCGCGCGCACAACTCTGGCAATGGATTCGCCATCCCGATGGAAAATTGAGCGATGGCCACAAAGTGACGAAGCAACTATTTCGCGAAATCCTGACAGAGGAACTAACGAAAATTAAAGAAGCGATCGGTGCCCATCGTTTCGACAAAGGTAAATTCGAAATCGCCCGCGATTTATTCGACAAGATGACCACCGACGATGAGTTCGCGGAGTTTCTAACGTTGCCAGGTTATGAGAAACTCGACTGAAGCCGACGCGCGCTGGCGCGGCATAACGAGACCGTATTCGCCGGCAGACGTGGAGCGCGTGCGCGGCAGTCTGCGCGTCGAGCACACGCTGGCGCGGCGTGGCGCGGAAAAACTTTGGCAGCTGTTGCAGAACGAAGATTACGTCGCGGCCCTCGGCGCGCTCACCGGCAATCAAGCGATGCAACAGGTCAAAGCGGGGTTGAAGGCAATTTACGTTAGCGGCTGGCAGGTGGCTGCGGACGCAAATCTCGCCGGCCAAATGTATCCCGATCAAAGCTTGTATCCGGCGAACAGCGTGCCAGCACTCGTTAGGCGAATCAATCAAGCCTTGCAGCGCGCTGATCAAATTTACCACGCTGAAGGTAAGACCGATATCGACTGGTTCGCGCCCATCGTGGCCGACGGTGAGGCCGGTTTTGGCGGACCGCTGAATGTCTTCGAACTAACGAAGGCAATGATCGAAGCCGGCGCCGCGGGCGTACATTTCGAAGATCAGCTCGCGAGCGAGAAAAAATGCGGACACATGGGCGGCAAAGTGTTGGTGCCGACGCATACGGCCATCAAACATCTCGTCGCCGCGCGTTTGGCGGCCGATGTTTGCGGCGTGCCGATGATTCTGATCGCGCGCACGGACGCGAATGCCGCTGCTCTCGTGACGAACGATGGGGATGAGCGCGATCGTGAATTTCTCACCGGCGAACGCACGCCCGAAGGTTTCTTTCGCGTGCGCGCCGGACTGGACCAGGCGATCGCGCGCGCACAAAGCTACGCGCCGTTTGCCGACATGATCTGGTGCGAAACGAGCGAACCAAATTTAGCGGAAGCAAAGCGATTCGCCGAGAGCCTGCACGCAAAATTCCCTGACAAGTTATTGGCTTACAATTGTTCGCCGTCGTTCAACTGGAAGAAGAAGCTCGATGGCGCCAGTATCGCAAAATTTCAGCGCGAGCTAGGAGCGATGGGTTACAAATTTCAATTCGTTACGCTAGCTGGATTTCACGCGCTGAACGCCAGCATGTTTAATCTGGCGCGCGATTATCGCGATCATGGCATGGCGGCGTATGCGGTATTGCAGGAGGCGGAATTCGCCGCCGAACCTGATGGTTATTCGGCTACGAAACATCAACGCGAAGTCGGCACCGGTTACTTCGATCTCGTCGCCCAAATTATCTCCGACGGTAAAAGCTCGACTACAGCGTTGGACGATTCGACCGAAGCGGAGCAGTTCCGTTGAATGTAAGATCGACAATCGCGAGCGAGAACGTTGCGCAAGATTCCTCCGCCCTGACGGACAGTCGTCTCGCGGCGCGTTGCGCCGAAACCGCGCAGCAAGCTTTTTTCGACTACCAAGCCCGCTTCGATGCCGTCACCCGGCGCGCGCGCGACCGTTTTTTGGCGCGTGATTGGGCTGGCAGTTTCGATGACGCGGCCGAGCGCCTACATTGTTATAACGATGTTCTAGATGACCTAACAAGTCGCATCCGTGAATTGATGGGCGTGCGTTTACCGGAACACGGCATCTGGACAGGGATCAAGGCTGTTTACTCATCGCTCATTGCACGCTCGCCGGCGTGGGAAGTCGCCGAGACATTTTTCAATTCATTAACCCGCCGCGTTTTTGCCACCGCTGGCGTGGATCAAGCAATCGAATTTGTCGACACCGATTTCGACGCGCCGCCACCGAGCGCCCCGATCACCGTCGCGAAAACTTATCGTGGCCAAAGCCTTCTCGAACTGCTGTGTTCGGCGTTAACGGACGTTTTTGACAAAACCTGCTGGGACGACCTGCGGGAGACAGCGCAACTGGCTACGGCGCGGATTGAGGCAGTGCTCGCGACGAAAGACTCGCAGCCGGAACTGGAGATCGTATCGAGTGTTTTTTATCGCGGACGCGGTGCCTATTTGGTGGGACGCGTCTTGCCCGAAGGGCAGTTGCCCTTACCCATCGCGCTTTGCCTTCGTCACGAAAACGAGCGCGGCATCATCCTCGATGCGCTGCTACATGGAGATGTCGATCTTGCAATTTTGTTTTCGTTTACGCGCTCCTATTTTCGGGTCGCGGTTGAATGTCCCTACCGGCTCGTCCGGTATCTTCACCAATTGATGCCGCGCAAACGTTTGATCGATCTTTACAATGCCATCGGTTTTCATCGGCACGGTAAGACGGAATTCTACCGCGATTTTATCGCCCACCTGCGCAAGTCTATCGATCGCTTCGTCGTAGCCGAAGGAGCTCGCGGAATGGTGATGAGTGTTTTCACGCTCCCGAGCTACGATGTCGTTTTTAAACTGATCAAAGATCAATTCGATTTGCCGAAAGATAGCACCCATGCGGATGTCCGGCGGCGCTACCGATTAGTGTTTGAACACGACCGCGCGGGAAGATTGGTCGAAGCGCACGAGTTCGAGCATCTGCGCATCCCCGGGGACCGGTTCGATCCTGAGCTACTGGCCGAACTTTTGCGCGATGCTGCTTCGATTGTGAAGATGGAAGGTGGCGACGTCATCATCGCGCACGCCTATGTCGAGCGTCGTCTTCGCCCGCTCAACCTTTTCTTCGGCGAAAATGGGGCGGAGGCAATCGCGGCAGCCGGGCGCGATTACGGGCAATCGATCAAAGACCTTGCCGCCTCCAACATTTTTCCGGGCGACTTGCTCACGAAAAATTTTGGCGTGACCCGACACGGCCGCGTTGTGTTTTACGATTACGATGAGCTTTGTTTTCTTACCGATTGCCATTTTCGCAAACTGCCGGAAGCTCGGACACCGGAGGATGAAATCGCCGCCGAACCCTGGTTCTCGGTGCGTGAGAATGACATTTTCCCCGAGGAATTTTTGCAATTCCTGGCTTTCCCAAAGCTGGCCCTAGCCGCGCTTCTCGAACATCACCGCGAGATTTTCGCGGCGGATTTCTGGCGCGCCATCCAGCGCCAAATCCGAGCAGGTGAAATTCCAGAGGTGTTCCCTTACAGGGCGGAGCGACGGCTGGCTGCTGAGTAAGCACCGTCCTTCGGGCGCGCAAAGAAGTCGTCGATCCTGGCCCGGACTTCCCGCTAACGACAAGAATTTGCATAGAATGCGCCCGGCGCGGCTCGAACGCGCAACCTACGGCTCCGGAGGCCGTCGTTCTATCCAGTTGAACTACGGGCGCGATGAGCTCAGAAGATAACCTAATTTGATGACTTAGCGATTTAGTGATTTTCCAAACTCCAATTCCCTAAGGCGTTAAATCGCTAAATGGTCCGTAGGCGGTTGCAATTTCACCTATTCTGCAGGAAACTGTTCGCCCGCCCGAGCGGGAGGGGGATTTTTCATGAATCAGATCATCGATGCTATTGAGAAGGAACAACACAAAAGCGACGTGACACCGTTTTCTGTCGGGGACAGCGTGCGAGTCCACACCCGTGTGGTAGAAGGCGACAAAGAACGAGTCCAGATATTCTCCGGCATAGTCATTGGCCGCAAGGGTCGTGGGCTCAATGAAACATTCACCGTGCGTCGGATCTCCTACGGCGAAGGCGTTGAGCGTGTGTTTCCGCTGCAATCGCCGCGCATTGCAAAAGTAGAAGTCGAGCAAAAAGGCCGCGCGCGTCGCGCCAGATTAAATTATCTTCGTACTCGCAAGGGCAAGGAAGCGACAGCGGTGCGCGAGTAAAAATGTGAGATGTGAGAAGTGATTGGTGAGAGGTTTCTCTTACAATTTTACATCTCACACTCACATCTTACTTCTCACCATTAGAATTTCCGCATAATGTGCGGTGTGTATCGGCGATGCGGATTTCGTTACGAAAAAAAACTGCGCGCCACTGGTGTCGCCCAGATAGCAGGGATTGACGAAGCCGGGCGGGGCGCGCTAGCAGGCCCTGTCGTGGCCGCTGCAGTAATTCTTCCCGAAAAGTTTCGTCATCGTCGTTTGAACGATTCCAAACAGCTTGCCCCGGATTTGCGCGAGGAAATTTATTCCGATTTGGTGTCCAATCCCGATATCAGATGGACGGTCGGCATTACCGATTCGATCGAGATAGATCGCATCAACATTTTGCGCGCGAGCCATCGAGCGATGCGTCTGGCGATCGCGGCCCTGACCGATCCGCCTGATCACGTATTGATTGATGGACTGCCGGTCATTCCTTTTCCATTTCCGCAGACTGCCATCATCGATGGCGACTGCATCAGCCTGAGCATCGCTGCTGCCAGCGTGATCGCCAAAGTGACGCGCGACCGGATGATGCGTGACTTTTGCACCGAGTTCCCGCAGTATTGCTTCGACCAACACAAAGGTTACGGAACAGAACTGCATCTGCTGAAACTCCATGAATTCGGGCCTTGCCCAATCCATCGCCGATCTTTCGAACCGGTGGCACAACCGCTTCTCGCATTGGAAGACATCGCCCAAATCCGGTCATCTCCGGCGAGGTGCGCTGGGCGAGAAGTTGGCATGCCGTTATCTGAAGTGTAACGGTTACAAAATTCTCTTCCGCAATTTCCGCGGTCGTAGCGGCGGGGAGATCGATGTTGTCTGTCGTGATAGTGACACGCTGGTCTTTATTGAAGTAAAAACCCGCGGACGCGAAGACTTTGGTCGGCCCGTGGAAGCGGTTGATCGCGAAAAACAGAGGCGAATTTCGCGAGGTGCCCTGGCCTGGCTTCGAATGCTGGATAATCCCGATATTCTTTTCCGATTCGATGTCGTGGAAGTCATCATCACAGGTGACGCGAAACCGCGCGTCGAACTGATCAAGAACGCGTTCCCCCTGTCCAAACCGTATCTCTACTGATCTGCCAATCTTAACTGACAGACTCGACAACTGCCGGGAATAAGGCTCACAATAAGTAGCTTCGTATGAGCGAACCCATTCTCATTGCCGAATCGAAGGACCAAATCTTTCTTCTGCCAAAGATGGCAAACCGCCACGGTTTGATCGCTGGCGCCACCGGCACAGGAAAAACGGTCACGCTCCAAACGCTCGCAGAGAATTTCAGCGCTCGGGGTGTGCCCGTATTCATGGCTGACGTGAAAGGCGATCTCGCGGGGCTCAGTCAGCTGGGCGGAAATAATCCGAAAATCCTGGAGCGTGCGAAGGAGCTTAAGATCGATGATTTCAAAGGTGAAGCCTGCCCTGTGGTGTTTTGGGATGTATTCGGTGAACAAGGCCATCCGGTGCGCGCGACTGTTTCGGAAATGGGTCCACTCCTGCTGGCACGTTTACTTGAATTGAACGACACGCAGGAAGGCGTGCTCAACATGGTCTTCAAGATTGCCGACGAAAATGGATTGCTTCTTCTCGATCTCAAAGACCTGCGCTCGATGTTGCAGTACGTTGCTGATAACGCCGATCAATTCAAAACTCAGTACGGAAATATCTCTGCTGCCAGCGCCGGAGCGATCCAGCGCAATCTCCTCGCGCTTGAATCGCAAGGCGCCGACAAGTTTTTTGGCGAGCCCGCGCTCAATTTTGAGGATTTGGTTCAAACGCAGGGCGGTAAAGGAATAGTGAACGTCCTTGCGGCGGATAGGTTGATGCAAAAATCGCCTAAGGTTTACGCGACATTTCTACTTTGGATGCTCTCGGAGCTGTTCGAGAACCTTCCTGAAATTGGCGATCCGGAAAAACCGAAGCTGGTTTTCTTTTTTGACGAAGCGCACCTGCTCTTTGCGGACATCTCGCCTGCAGTTAAACAAAAGATCGAGCAGATGGTACGACTGATTCGCTCCAAAGGTGTCGGCGTTTATTTTGTGAGTCAAAATCCGCTCGATATCCCCGACGTCGTACTAGGCCAACTCGGGAACCGTGTGCAGCATGCGTTGCGCGCGTTTACGCCGCGTGATCAGAAGGCGGTGAAAGCCGCTGCGGAAACTTTCCGGCAAAATCCGAAACTAAAAGTAGAGACGGTGCTCACCCAGCTCGCAGTCGGCGAAGCACTCGTCTCGATGCTGGACGAAAACGGTAGTCCACAAATTGTCGAGCGCGCGAAAATTGTTCCCCCGCGCAGTCAAGTTGGTGCAATCACGGCCGATCAACGCAAAGAGATTATCTCGTCATCTATCATTGCCGGTCATTACGAGAAAGCGATCGATCGAGAATCGGCTTACGAAATACTCCAGGCCAGAGCAGGGGAGAAAACACAAACAGCTGGCGCGCCACCTGTAGCTGACAGCACGCCAACGCCCGAGGGGGACAAGCGTTCATTATTGGCTGAAGCCCTTGGCACCGCCACAGACGCATTTCAGCCCACAATCGGACCGCGCGGCAGAAGGTACGATTCACTGGCGACCTCAATGGTAAAAAGTGCAATGCGCGCTGCCAGCAGCTCAATTGGACGGCAAATCGCTCGCGGAATCCTTGGAGGAATTCTCGGCGGCAGTGGTCGGCGAAGATAACTGTGGCCACGGCTCTGCGGGCGGCGTTCGACTGTCGCGCAGCGATGTGGCAACAGAATAAAATCGCCGGATACGATTTGCGCACCCGGCGATTTGAACTGGGCTTTGTTTATGGCGTCGGCGCACCGGCCGGACTGGTGGCCTCTTTCTTTTTTCCCTTGCCTGCCTTCACTTCCACTTCTGTGGCTGACATCGTGTAAGTGATTGTCACTTTTTCTCCGACCTTGAGGTCGCCCGTGACCTTGGTATTCGCGTCGCGATTGATTTCCCAGCGGTCCTTCCCTTTTTGGACTGCAATCATCGTATCCGTTACCTCCAGGACCGGCCCGGTCACCTGGTAGGTCTTCCCGCCGGCGGCAAAAGCTGCGTTGCTGAGCGCCAAGCTCGCTGCCGCCAATAAACTGAACGCTGCTTTCATATTCATAGTGACCGATTAGACTGCCGATCCTCCGTTCTATTCAAGCGTTTTCGCATGACGTTGCCTTTGTAACCGATGGACTGACCGCCGCTCTTCGGTTTACGCCCAATGCGCACGACTAGTGGCCAGCTGACGCTTCGTGTTTGCTGGGGCTTACCCCATGCTCTGCGA
>JBKPLM010000085.1:0-4852 GCA_046731655.1 Verrucomicrobiota bacterium
GTGCCCATCCCTCCAACACCAAGCGTCTCGACCACGATGAAATGATCGAAGCTTCTCTCTACGCGGACCTTCTTGCCGCATTTTGGACAGGCGATCCGCGCCAATGGCTCCGCCTCTGTCGTATCGACAGTCGTCCCGCAACTGGGGCATGTTTGGGCGGTGGGCTCACTCGCCATTGGGCAGCAATTGTAACATTCAGACCTTACAGAGCAAAACATCCCATCGGGATTCTGGCGGCTGGGTTTGCAGGCATCTCGCATGCCGATTAACAAACTGCTATTGTCCAGTGCACTGTTCGCCGCGCGAGCCCGAAAGCTTGCGCTACGTGTTCATATATCTATGAGGCAATCTCCCGCGGAAAATTCGAGTCGGATCGAGCTTGTCGTACCACCGGACGAAGCCAGGCTTCGCCTCGATCAATTCCTTGCGAAGCGACTCCCGGAATTTTCCCGGTCACGACTTCAGCAGTTGATCCGCGATCGGTTCGTCCGACTCAACAACTCAACTACACGGCCACGCCACATTGTTCGAGGCGGCGATAAGATTGAGTTAACCGAGCCGCCGCCGGAAAAGATCGAGACCCTGCCAGAGCAGATTCCACTTGGAATTCTCTTCGAAGACAATGATCTCATCGTTATTAATAAGCCGGCGGGGCTGGTCGTTCACCCAGGCGCCGGTCATCGCGAACACACTCTCGTCAACGCGCTGCTCAACCACTGCGCCGCGTTGTCAGGAATCGGCGGGAAAGAGCGCCCCGGCATCGTTCATCGTCTCGACAAAGAGACGAGTGGTTGTCTCGTCGTCGCGAAGAATGACGTCACCCACCGAGGCCTATCCAAGCAGTTCGCAGCGCGCACGGTGGTAAAGATTTATCTTGCGCTGGTTGCCGGAAAATTGCCTAAGACGGCCGGTGTAATCGAAGAAAAAATAGGACGACATCCGGTCCATCGAAAACGAATGACCGCGACTACCCTCCGTGGACGCGCGGCCAAAACCGAGTATCGCGTCGCTCGGTCGAGCGATCGGGCCAGTCTCGTCGAATGCCGGCTATACAGTGGACGGACCCACCAGATTCGTGTGCATCTTCATCATCTCGGTCACCCGGTACTTGGGGACAAAGTCTATGCGCCGCGCCTCGCAAAGGATTTTCCGCGACAAATGTTGCACGCATGGAAGCTTGGATTTCGTCACCCTCGCACTGAGGAATGGAAAAGCTTCGAAGCGCCATTGCCTGACGATTTCGCGGCCGGGATAAAACTGACAATCGAATCTCAACAAGTATGAAACAGCGAAAGCTTGGGCGTGGCGGTCCGATCGTCTCGGCAATCGGTCTTGGTTGTATGGGAATGTCGGAGTTTTATGGCGAACGCCATGATGAGGAGTCCATCGCGACCATTCATCGCGCGCTGGACCTCGGAATCACGTTCTTCGACACGGCCGATATGTACGGGCCGCACACGAACGAGCAACTGCTCGGTCGCGCCTTACGCGGACATCGTGAACATGTCATTATTGCGACAAAGTTCGGGATCCTGCGTGATCCAGCCCGGCCGGACTACCGCGGGATCAGTGGTAAGCCGGATTATGTCCACAAAGCTTGCGAAGAAAGTCTGCGCAGATTGGGCGTTGATGTGATCGATCTTTATTATCAGCATCGCGTCGATCCAGAGACGCCCATTGAAGATACCGTGGGCGCGATGGCAGAGCTCGTACGCAAAGGGAAGGTGCGCTACCTAGGTCTGTCCGAAGCAGGCGCGGAGACGATCCGGCGCGCGCATGCCGTTCATCCGATCACGGCATTACAATCGGAATACTCGCTCTGGACACGCGATCCTGAAAAGGAGGTTCTTGGCGTATGCCGCGAGTTCGGTATCGGCTTGGTGCCATATAGTCCGCTGGGCCGCGGATTTTTGACTGGGCAAATCAAGCGATTCGAGGATTTACCGGAAGACGACTACCGACGAACCGCGCCGCGATTTCAGGGAGAAAATTTCGAGCGCAATCTTGCACTTGTGAAACGGGTCGAAGAAATCGCTCGCGAGAAAAAATGCACCCCAGCGCAATTAGCGCTCGCTTGGGTTCTGGCACAGGGCGACGACATCGTACCTATCCCGGGAACCAAACGTCGCAAATATTTGCAGGAAAATGTCGGCGCGCTTGATGTCGCTCTTACCGCCAAAGATCTGGCGCGCATCGACGAGGTCGCTCCTCATGAAGGTGTCGCCGGTGCGCGTTATCCCGCTTGGGCTATGAAAATGGTAAATCGGTGAATGAAATCAGGGACTACGAGACCACGGACAACTGACCGTTTAAGCAACGGGCGAGGCCGATCTGTCTACACGACCGGCTGTGGCACGTAGTCGTGCTATCGAGTGTTAAGCCTCCTTTGATAGATCTCCATCATCGTCGCCACCGCTCCGATCGCGCCGTAGATTAGAGAAAGAGCCGATTGTGGATCGACTTCCTCCCATCTATCAACCTCTCGCCTCAGATCGCGGAGCAGCGTCACGCTCTTCGCTTCGCTTGGGTAGCACTCCTGTAGCATGGCAGTCCACTTTTGCTTTACATCATCGGGTAGATCACGATTTCGCGAAATCGTATCTCCGATCTGTATCAGTCGTGTGATGATCTTGTCGCGTAGGGTTTCTTCATCGTCTACCTCGCTCATCTCGTCGACGTCGTATGGTGGCTCGTTAGCCGGAGGCACGTGCAAACCATGTAACGCTGCAAGCGCTTCACCGCTCAGTCCTTGCTCGATCTTGCGATTTGCATCCGAAATCCAGCGACCCTGTTTTTCGTCCCAGGCTTTGTCGTCAGCTCGCCTCTGAATATCGTCCATAGATTTGCGCCTTTCCTGCCCTCGGTAATCTTATTTACCGTATCTTTCATCATAGCCCGACTCCCTATGAATGGCAGGCAATTCCAGGACGTTACGACGCTATGCACATTCCTTCGCATTGCGCTTTCCCCTCTTTGCTTTATCCCAGTCGCCTTGGCACCATCGCGTTTGCCATCATCGTCTGCACAATTTCGCCGCGTTGGCTCGTGGTCACATTGCGCAAGCGAATGATGCCGTAACCCGGCTTGGAGCGCGATGGCCTTAGTTCGAGAATCTCCGTTTCAACAGTTAGCACATCACCGGGTCGCACCGCATTAGGCCATCGCAATTCGTCAACACCAAGCCCGATGGCGCCCTCGGCGAAGTTTAACGTTTGCACAAAGAGTCGCATCGTCATGGCAGCCGTGTGCCAGCCACTCGCGATCAATCCTTTGAAAAGTGTCCGCTCCGCAGCTTTCCGGCTCAGATGAAACATCTGCGGATCAAACTTGTGGGCGAACTCGATGACCTGCTTCTCGGTGACGTTTAACGGCTCGGATTTGAACCGGTCACCCACTTTCATATCATCGAAGTAATGCTCTTTCACTCTGGTCTCTTTCGTTCATTCGACGATGGCAAGCCCAATTGATGCGCCATTCTTGGGGATTGAGCAACGCCTAATGTGCGCAGTGGCTGCAGATCACTGACCGCGGAGTATCAATGACTGTGTGGTAATTCCCGTACACTCGTTATCCCGTCTCGGCACAGCGACCGAGCTGGGGGAGAACACTACGCAGCGCGGTTATGAGATGGTGTTAGACTCACCTCAAGCGACCTAAAAGTGGACTGTGGCAAAGGCACTAACTGGCTCTTGTTCAGCTCAGATCGGTTCCAGAGATTCAGCCAGTAAAACATGCATTAACAATCAACATCAAAGAGGAGGCACTATGAAAAAAGTAATTGTTATGCTCGGCTGCTTGCTACTTGCTCCGTTGGCATTCGCGCAGCCGAGCTCGACGAATAAGAAACAAACAACCACAGAACCAGTAACAGTAACAGGGGCGGTCATCAAAATGACGACTGAGGAAGGAGCGGCTGCCAGTTATCAGCCTATCAGAACGCTCGTCATTCGAGAAGACAACTCGAAAAGCGCGGCGCGTTATGTCGTCAATGGACACGGCCGCGTTTTGAACAAGGCCGGCCAAATCGTCCAAACTGCGATCAAACCCGGCGCACGCGTGCTTGTTTATTACGCAAACGGCAGCGATCTGCGTACGATTGATCACGTGGTTCTTTTAGACTGAGTCTGCGCGAAGTTTCGGACAACATTATAAAAGCCGCAGGGTCTTAAACCCTGCGGCGCTCTCTTTGATAGGTGATCTCAGCCTGACATCCAGACCTCGTTCGAATTCTCTTTGAGCTAGACAATCGTTCCATTCGCTTAACCGCCGATCACACCCATGGCCAGAGACATCCAGATGCCGAAATAAATTCGATCCATTTGTGTCTCAAGTAGGAGAGGCCCGATAATAAGGTCTAGTCGTCGCACCTCCTGCTCGATTGATTGGAGCACAAATAATGAATGGAAAGTTTCTGTTATTCGGTCGGGATGAAATTGAGAACAGCTTCATGCAATTTATCGATCGCAAGATTCGCGAACAACGTCGGGACGAGCGGCAACTTGCCGAGCAGCGCACCACAAAACACCGATTCCAGGCAAGGAAATCATGCGTCGCCGACGCACGTAGTTATCGCATTGCCCGACGATTATCGGTTGTAGGCGTCGCGCAATTCGTCGGTAGGACACTCAATTCCATTGAAACGGCGCGAGAGGCATTGAAAGCGCGCCTCAATATACCGAAAAAGCGGCTAGACTTTTCACCGCACGCGTAAAGCGGCGCGCGAGAGACGCGCTCTACTTCTTAGTTGCCTGGATTCCCAGCCCTCGGCGCAAGCGAGGCGACAATTTTTTCAAAACAAGGGTCGCCCCGCAGCGGGTCCCAAAAGGGTAGTAGTTTCAATTGACCATAGCTC
>JBKPLM010000086.1:0-21547 GCA_046731655.1 Verrucomicrobiota bacterium
CGCCATACGAGATTGCACGAGAAGTCTCGTGGGCTCGGAGATGTGTATAAGAGACAGGAATAAGCGAGATGAGAAGGAACCCACGCCGAGGAGCGCAAGGTTTTCTGACAACCGAATTCGTGAGGACTCTGTTAAACGGAACGAGTGTGTTGAGGAGTATCTTTTTCATAATCTTCGGATTTTGGCGCTCGTGTAAGTTTTTGGGAATACGCACAATTACGTACGAATGCTCTTGCCCGATGCCGAGCTCTTCTGTTAACCACGCAAGATGCATTCTCCGGCCCTTCCAGATCAGCACAGCCTGGAGGCATTGGCTTCGTTAAACTTGACGCCGCGCGAAGCCGAAGTGCTCTTCTGGATTTCACATGGTAAAAGCAACCACGATATCGGTGTTATTCTGGGTGCAAAGACCGGCACGATCTGCAAACACGTCGAACATATTTTGGGCAAGCTCAATGTGGAAAATCGCACAGCCGCTGCGGTGGTCGCGCTCGAAACGTACCGCTCCGTCACACCGGCATCTGAAAGTCACCCCGGTCAATCTTGGGCTGCGCTCGCCGGCCTTATTACGACGCAACTCTGTGCGTCATGGTCGGATAGTCCTGAACTTTACGGCGAAATCGCGCGTCTGGTCGCGTGAGCCGAATCGTCTGGCGCGCGCTCTCACCCGGCCCGGGAGTAAGAAATTCTTGTCGGTTAGCGCTCCCCTTGAGCGAACTGGGCAAAAAACTTTGCTAGCTGCGAACGCACCGCCTGAAAAGAGAGATGCTCTCTCGCGCGCTGCTCTGATTCGGCCACAATCGCGCCGCGTAAATCAGCGTTCTTCAACAGGTCGAGCGCCATAGAAGCAATTTCGGCAATCGTTCGGCCCTCGCCGCAAGTCTTCGAAAAAGCAATTCGTTCAATCGCGCCATCGCCACCAACGCAAGGGATTCGACAGAGAAGAGCATCACCCGCCACCTGGCCTGGCACATGGCTACGATCCAGTTGCAGGACGACCTTATGCTGCGCCATATCTCGCAGATAATCTGGATACGGTTTCCATTTCTCAATCATATGGAGCTTTCCCTCCGGAAATTTCAGCTCGGCCAGCAAACGCCGCGCTTTATACCCATCCAGATTGACGACGGTCACTGGTTCACCTGTCGCATCACAAAGCTCACGCGCGATCAGTAGCCCGGCCAAGTGATTGCGCGATGGCACGCCCCATTCGCGCGTGCCAACAAAGATTCCGGATTGCTCGTCCGGGGGTAGACAAAAATTCCATCTCTGATCTTCGACAGGGTAAGGCGTCGGAATAAATTCGACCCGCCTCAGACTCCAGCGAGCGCCCTGGTAGATTTCCGCGGCTTCCGGAGTTGTAGCGATGCACCCATCCGCTTGTGCCACAATTTTCATGAAGCGCGATAATCTGGGACGCTTGCATAACTGTTGCGCAATCTGATGGAGTCCTGTCTCCTTTAACGAAACAACGACGATGCGGCCGCGTCTTTTCAGGTCGACTAACGCGCGCTCTGAAGCACGAAAATCACCGCGTAAAAGCAAAAGGACCGGTGTGTTCTCCGCAAGGGCACGACGTGCGTTTCGGTGAAAGGCTCCCTGAGTACAGGCAGCGAAGGCGTGAAAGCTGACTGGCGGATGCGCGCCTTCGCCTGGCGCGGGCACGCTGCGAAACTCCTGTTCCGGATCGTGACCGCGTGGGTTGAGAACGGTCAATCGAAAATCCTCTGCGCTTTGCGATGTCATTGCCGGTTTAGCCCGCAATGGGCAAAGCGCGAAGAGCAAGGCGCAAAGCGGAAGCGCGCCGCGTGACGGCTCTGCTCTTTGCTCTCCGGCTCTTTGCCCTCACTTCATTCGCGTTAATTCGCGTGATTCGCGGGCTAAACCGTTTAGTCATCAAGATCGCTTGGGGGCGGTGTTGCCGATTTCAAGAGCGTGTCATCCTCGCCCTCTTGGTCCAGAGGTTTGACCGGTATTGCGCGCCGGATTTCGACCGGTTTCCTATCCTGTGGTTGGACCGGGATTGCTTTTCTGATTTCCGGGGCAGATTCCGCCGTTTGAGTACCGGAACCAGTGCGACTCCCGCCGATGTTTGTTGTTTTGACTTCGCTCTCTCCGGCTACGGAGTCGGTATTTTGACTTGCGGCGGTTTGAGCAGCTGGCTCCGCCACCGGCTCAGGTTTCAATGTCGACTTAAGAGAATTGTAAGGATCCGTGTCGGCTAATAACGTTGGACTTTTTACGGCGATCGGTGCGACCTCGCTCAGGTCTACAGCCAAAGCGGCGCGCGGCAAATCGCTCGTGGAGAAAAAGCGAGCAAGACGAGCACGCGGTTCACCGTGGACGTTGCAAGGCTCAGTCGGGACTTGCGATTGAGTGCCAACCTCCATGTAAGTGGTCCGTCGCTGAACGGTATCGCCATTCGCGGTCTTGACGGCGTCATAACACTTGTCCGTAGCGAGTAATCCGGACCTTGAACAAATCTCGACCTGCTTCAGTCCGCCAGAAGCGGATGTCGGCTGCTTAATTTCTCGCGGGGGATAGTGATCAGCCGCGGCATTCATGACATCCACCCAAACAGGCAGCGCCAGTTCGCGTCCAAACGCGCCGCGATAAATCTTCTGCGGCTTATCGAAGCCCGCCCAAACGGCACAGGTGAAATTGGAATCGTACCCGGCAAACAGAGCATCGGTGAAATCATATGCAGTGCCGGTCTTGCCTGCTGCCGGCATTTTCTTCAGACCAAATTCCGTGAAGGCAGCTTTCCCTGTCCCTGATTCAAGCGCGTCTGCCAGACATGAATGCACTTCGTACGCGGTTTCAGGTTTGGTGACGAGCTTCCTGATACTCTCCCGTTTCGCATCCCAGACAAGAGTTCCGTCCTTTTCTTCGATGCGCTCCAAAATATGCGACACGTTTGGTCGCCAGCCGCCGTTTGGGAATATCGTGTACGCGAGCGCTAGCTCCGCCAAAGTGACTTCGCTGCTCCCGAGAAACGTAGCCGGATAAGGACGGAGCGGAGAATGAATGCCAGCTGCGGCGCAAAGCTGCAACACGGAATCAACTCCCGCGTCCATCCCAATTCGGACGGTTGCGCCATTTTTTGATTTCGCCAAAGCCTGTCTGGCCGTCATCGCGCCTTCGTAACGGTTCTCGGCACTTTCGGGTCCCCATTCGCCCAGAATTCCGGTCGTGCCACCGATCATGACGGCGCGATTATCCAGCGGTGAGTCTTCTACCAGCGACCCGGGATACATCCCTTTTTCGAAGGCAGCCGCATAAACAAATGGCAACATCGCCGTCCCAGCAGGACGACGCGCTTGCAACGCGCGATCGTATTGGTTGTGTTCGAAATCGCGTCCACCGACCAGCACCAGAATATCACCCGTTGCGTTGTCCAGACCGATGATTGCGCCTTGGAGATACTCAGGCGCAGGCTGTTCAGACATCTTTCCGCTTGCCTTGGCCTTGCGAAACGCTGCTGCGTACTGGGCGTAGGTCTGGTGGTTGTAATCAGGATGTTGTTCGATTCGTTCGAGATTCGTTCGCAAGGAATCTTCGGCAACCTTTTGAAGATCGACATCGATTGTGGTGTGAATCCGATAACCTTCGTTGATTGCGCGGTCCCATCCGACGGCCGCGATCACCTGCTGACGAATGTAATCCACTGCGTAAGTCTGCCCCTGCGCATTTTGCCGGCTCCCCACGACGATCTCCTGACCCCGCGCGTTGCCATATTGTTCGCGACTGATAAAGCCCATCTCGCGCATCCGATCGAGCGCGTAGTCACGCGCTTCGCGTGAAGTGGCCCGATCAGCCCACGGCGACAATCTGTTGGGGCTCTTGATCAAGCCCGCGAGCGTGGCGCATTCTGCCAGCGACATTTCACGAGCTGGTTTTCCAAAATACCCCCGCGACGCCGCTTCCGCTCCGTATAGGCCGCCGCCGAAATAGATCCGGTTCAGATATAACTCCAGGATTTTCTGTTTGCTGAAGTCATTTTCAATTCGTTGTGCCAGGAAAATCTCGAGCAGTTTGCGGCGGAACGTTTTTTCTTTGAGCGAAAAACTGTTTCGCGCCAGTTGTTGCGTAATGGTGCTAGCGCCCTGCCGCACATGGCCAGCCGTCAAATTTTTCAGCGCTGCGCGGACGATTCCGAACAAATCGTAGCCGTGATGCTGATAAAATTTGGCGTCTTCAACTGCGACGACCGCGTTAATGAGATCGGGCGGTAACCGGTCGTACGGCACCGTCTCGCGGTTCTCGACATAGATTTGGCCGAAGATCTTGCCATTGCGATCGAGGATCACACTCGCTGATTCCATTTGTTCGAGCTTGTTCAGGTCGAACGTTTTGGCCTGCGCTTTGAGATCGGCGACAAGACTGGAGATGTAGACTACCGAAACAACGACGAGCACTGCAACCAAGGCAATGGGCACGTAAAACCACGGTCTCAAATACCAGGGTGGCCGAAAGCGATAGCCCGGTGGGGGCCTCAAATATGTGGCAGTCGGTCTCAAGCTTTACGAAGGACTAGGTCGCCCAAGGTACGCGCCAAACGCCCAACGCTCAACGACCAATGACTAATTACCCACTGGAGGTCATTGCCGTTGAGTGTTGAGCGTTGAGCGCTTGCTCGCGAATGTTTCGGAGTTGAGCGTTGGGCGTTGAGGACGCAAACGGGAAACCCCGCTCTGATCGAGCTTATCCGAACCGAGATTCGGAATCGTGGAGCACAACCGTTCGACTGGTTCATGGAGCAGGTGCTTTACCATCCCGAGCACGGATACTATTCCTCCGGCCGCTGCGCGATTGGCCGCAAAGGCGATTATTTTACTAACGTCAGCGTCGGCCCGCTTTTTGGGCAACTGATGTTGGTGCAATTCGCCGAGATTTGGATGCAATTCGGTAAAATCGATAACTTTGTCATTGTTGAGCAGGGCGCACATGATGGCCTGTTCGCGCGCGACGTTCTCCAAGCTTCGCAAGAACGCACGCCGGAATTGTTCGAGGCTTTGCGCTACCGAATAATCGAGCCCTTTCCGATTTTGCGAGAGCGGCAATCGCAAATGCTGGAATCATTTCCAAACAAGGTTGAATGGCGCAACTCGCTCGAACCATTCACCGGTATCCATTTTTCAAACGAACTCCTGGACGCAATGCCAGTACGTTTGATCAGCGGCGACGTGGAAAACCTTGTCGATCTTCAAGACGACAAGTTTGTGTTCATCGAGCGTCCACACTCGAACACGGCCTTCAACCAGGCAGCACTCAACTGGGTGGACGGCGTCGCAGCAAATTTGCAGCGAGGTTATGTGATTGCCATTGATTACGGGCATTCGGGCAATGAATTTCAGGTAGACGTTCAGGTTCGCGCCCAGCATCGACATCTTGACTCGCCGCTCGAACAAATTGGCCATGCAGACGTCACGATCCGGGTCGATTGGACGAGAATTGTCCGTCGCGCGGAAGCAAACGGACTACGCGTCGTCGGATTCACTGACCAGCATCATTTCCTCACCGGGATCATCTCTACATGGCCAGATGTCGTGCAAGCCTGCCCTTCAAACTCGACCGCTTTAAGCAGTCGAGTTCACGATGCCGACCGCAAGACGAAGCGCGCGCTGCAAACGTTACTGCATCCCGAAATTCTCGGGCGCGCTTTTCAGGTACTCGCGCTCGCCAAGAATGTCGATTCCGACTCGCCGCCTCTATCAGGTTTCAAATTCGCCCGTGACCCGCGCTCTTCGCTCGGACTCTGAAATCCAATCAATAAGCAGTTCGCCACTCCCATCCGCCTGGATGTGAGCGCTGATTGCAGGCGTCCCAGCCTACTTCCGTGCCCGATTTATTTGCGGAGACGAAACCTTAGCTTTCATGGCCCAGCTTTTCTCGCCCCGCGCGAATGTTCACTCCCGGGTGATCATTGTGGGCTTTGTCGTTCTGGTTTGTGGCGCAGGCTGGGCTACCTCGACGATTTACTGGTCACCTTATGTCACGTACGTCGGTGTGCCGTTCGATCAACCGATACCATTCAGCCACAAACATCATGTAGGCGATGACGGCGTCGATTGCCGCTACTGCCATACCTCGGTCGAAAAATCTGCGTTTGCAGGATTGCCGTCTACTCAAACCTGCATGACATGCCATTCCCAAATATTCAGCGATGCGCCGGTATTGGCGGCGGTTAGGCAAAGTCTTTCTACGAGCACTCCGTTAAAATGGAATCGCGTTCACGATTTACCAGGTTACGTCTACTTCAATCACAGTATTCACATCGCAAAAGGCATAGGTTGCTCGACCTGTCACGGGCGCATCGATCAGATGCCGCTCACGGAAAAAACGCAGACCCTCTATATGAAATGGTGTCTGGATTGCCATCGCGAGCCGCAAAAATACATCCGCCCGCGCGATAAAGTTTTTGATGTGGCATGGCGACCCCCGCCGAATCAGCAAACCGAGGGGGAAAAATTGGTGACCCAGTATCACGTAGATACGACCGGACGCCTAACGAATTGCGGCACGTGTCACCGATGAAAACAAAAGTGAGAAGTGACTAGTGAGAAGCAGGAAGTATGTCACCGGCACAGACTAAACTACCGATCACTGATCACCGATCAGTGATCACTACAGCAAATTCGATCGATGAATTTGCTCCTGGCGCATCTGAATGGCCGGCGGATCTCAGCCGCCGGGACTTCCTTCGCCTCAGCAGCGCGACTCTCGCGCTTGCGGGACTTGGCGCCTGCACGAAACAACCGCTGGAAAAAATTGTTCCTTACGTCGAACAGCCGGAGGTTGTCATTCCCGGCGAACCGCTCCGGTTTGCGACTGCGACCCAATACGATGGTTTTGGCCAGGGATTATTGGTGACGAGTTATGAAGGCCGACCGACAAAAATCGAAGGAAACCCCACTCATCCCGCGAGCCTTGGCGCAACAAGCGTGTGGGCCCAGGCCGACGTTCTCGATCTCTACGATCCGGACAGGGCTCAAACCGTCACCACCGGTGGAGCGATTAAGACTATTGATGATTTCTGGAACACGCTGAATCTCGCGCTCGAGTCAGAAAAACCTGTGGGCGGCGCGACACTGCGCATACTTACTGAATCGTTCAGCTCACCTACTCTGTTGGCCCAACTGGCCGACTTCGTCCAAAAATTTCCTGCTGCGCGCTGGTGCGTTTGGGACCCGCTGAATCGCGACAATTTCAATACGAACGAAGGTCTGTGCGATTTTTCCAAGGCGAAAGTCGTTGTTGCACTCGACTCGGATTTTCTTTACGCCCATCCGCAGGCGTTACGATACGCACGCGATTTCAGCAACGCGCGGCGTATCATCGATGCCGAGGGCGCGCGGATGAATCGTTTTTACGCCGCAGAACCGACACCCACAATCACTGGATCGAACGCGGACCATCGCATCGCGATAGCAGCCCGGGATATCTTGCCGCTTGCTCAAACAATCGCGTCGAATCTTGGGATCGGTGCGCCGCCTGCGACAAAGATCAATAATGAAGATTGGATTGATGCAGTCGTAGACGATCTGAAGGCAAATCGCGGTGCGAGCGTCCTCATCGCCGGCGAAACGCAACCACTGGAGGTGCATGCTCTCGTGTCGCAGATCAATGCATCACTGGGCAATAACGGGCTCGCGATTTCGCCAATTCCCCCGTTGGTGGTACCGGCGAATCGGATCGCGTTTCGAGAACTCTTGGATGAAATGCACCGCGGCGCAGTGGAGCTGCTCGTCGTTCTCGGCGGCAATCCGCGCTATGACGCTCCCGTCGATTTCGATTTCGCTGCGGCATTCGAAAAAGTGAAGTTGCGCGTGCATCACAGCGTTTACTTCAACGAGACGTCGCGTCACTCGCACTGGCACATTCCAGCGCTGCATTTCCTGGAATCGTGGAGTGATACTCGCGCTTTCGACGGATCGGTGTCCATCGTGCAGCCGCTCATTGAGCGGATGTACGCGGGAACCTCGACGCATGAAATTCTCGAGGCGCTCACCGGCCTATCGCCAAGAACATCGTATGAAATTGTCCGTAGTCACTGGAAAGCAAGGAATCCCGTACCAGATTTCGAGACGAAATGGCGACGCGCTCTTAGCGATGGAGTCGTTGGCGAATTGACACCGCCAACAATCAATCCGGCAGGTCCGGTTCCTTCGCTGAACACTTCAACGGTTCAACGCTTCAACGCTCCAACGTCAAACATTGAAGTGTTGTTTCGCCCCGATGTGAGCGTTCGCGATGGCCGCTACGTCAATAACGGTTGGCTCCAAGAGTTGCCACGACAGTTTTCAAAACTGGTTTGGGACAACGCAGCGCTCATCAGCCCGCAGTTGGCGAAACGAGAGGATTTGGAGAACGGCGATATTATCGATCTGGCTTTCCGCGGTCGCATAATCCAGGCGCCGGTCTGGATTCAACCTGGCCAGGCAGAAAATTCGGTGACATTGCCACTGGGTTATGGGCGCGAAGTCGCGGGCCGCGTCGGACGCAATGTTGGATTCAATGCTTACGCGTTGCGAGCCGCCGATGCGTTTTGGTTCGGCGATGGACTAACAATTCGCAAGACCGGCGGACGCCACTGGTTCGTCAGTACGCAACAACATCACGATGTGCACGGTCCTCGCGGCATACTCCACGACGGCACATTCGAAGAATTCGTGTCCAATCCGCACTTCGCGCAGGAGAAAGAAGAAAATCCTTCGATCGAGGATACACTATATGATCCGAAAGAATATCCCTACCAAGGCTACAAGTGGGGAATGGTCGTGGACCTGAACGTTTGCGTGGGCTGCCACGCGTGCACGATTGCCTGCCAGGCGGAAAACAATATTCCAGTGGTCGGGAAGCAACAGGTTGGCATGCGCCGCGAGATGCACTGGATTCGGGTGGACACCTATTATTCAGGCGCGGCGGACAGCCCGCAGTTTACGCACCAGCCAGTGCCATGCATGCACTGCGAAAACGCGCCGTGCGAACTGGTTTGTCCGGTCGGTGCGACAGTGCACGACGACGAAGGCTTGAATCTGCAGGTTTACAATCGTTGCGTCGGCACGCGTTACTGCTCGAACAATTGCCCCTATAAGGTCCGCCGTTTTAACTTTCTCGAATACAACAATGGACTGAGCCCAACTCAGAAGTTGGTGAAAAATCCGGACGTGACCGTGCGTTCACGCGGTGTCATGGAAAAATGCACCTATTGCATCCAGCGCATCAACGCTGCGCGCATAACCGCTGAGCTCGAAAAGCGCAAGATTGGTGATGGAGAGATCGTCCCAGCTTGCGCGCAGGTATGCCCCGTGGAGGCGATCGTTTTCGGCGACATGAACGATTCAAAAAGCCGCGTCGTGCATCTGAAAAAGTCACTGCTCAATTACTTGATGCTGGGCGAGCTCAATACGCGGCCTCGCACCAGTTATTTCGCCAAATTGCGCAACCGGAACTCGGAGCTTGTGAGAAGTGATGGGTGAGACGTGAGAAGTATGAGCGCGCCTAATCAATCACCTCTCACTTCCCACGACTCACCACCTTTATCGCCGCTCGGTTATCCAACGACTCTCCTCGCCCCGGGACAGACGTACGAATCGGTCAACAAAACCATCGCCGAGATTCCGCTAACTCGTGCGCCGATGAGCTGGACTGCGGGCTTCTTCGTCGCCTTTCTCTTGTTGATGATGTTTCTGCTCGCGGTGACGTGGGTCTTCGCCTGGGGCGTAGGCATCTGGGGCGTCAACATTCCGGTCGCGTGGGGGTTCGCGATTGTAAATTTCGTTTGGTGGGTGGGAATAGCACACGCCGGCACGTTCATCTCGGCAATTTTGCTTTTGCTTTTTCAGCAGTGGCGCACGGCGATTAACCGTTTCACCGAAGCGATGACTCTCTTCGCCATCGCATGCGCGGGATCGATGCCCCTGCTCCATCTCGGGCGGCCATGGGTTTTTTACTGGCTTATTCCATATCCGGACACGATGGGAGTCTGGCCGCAATTTCGCAGCCCGTTAGTGTGGGACATCTTTGCGGTCGGCACGTATTTTACCGTCTCGCTGTTGTTCTGGTACCTCGGCCTGGTGCCCGATCTGGCCACGGTGCGTGATCGCGCCAAGAAACTTTGGCAGAAAAAAATTTACGGTTTTTTTGCGCTCGGCTGGCGCAATTCCGCCGCGCACTGGCAACGTCATCAGATCGCGTATCTGCTGCTCGCCGGGCTCGCAACACCGCTCGTGCTTTCGGTCCACAGTGTAGTCAGTTTTGATTTCGCCGTCGCGCTCGTGCCGGGTTGGCGCTCCACAATTTTCCCGCCCTACTTTGTGGCAGGCGCGATCTACTCGGGGTTCGCCATGTCGCTGAACATCATCATCCCGGTGCGCAAGATTTATCATCTCGAGCACCTGATCACTGAACGTTATCTGAACAACATGGCCAACATCATGTTGGTGACCGGGCTAATTGTCGCCTACGGCTATTTCATCGAAGCATTCATGGCGTTTTACAGCGGTGACATTTTCGAGCGTTACATGATGATGAATCGCGCATTCGGTCCGTATGGTTGGGTCTTTTGGGTATTGATGCTCTTCAATGTGCTCGTGCCGCAAGCGCTCTGGTCTGCGCGCATCCGGCGTAACACCGTCGCCCTTTTCATCGTCGCGCTTTTCATCAACGCCGGCATGTGGATCGAACGTTTTGTCATCGTCATTACCAGCTTGAACCGCGATTTCACGCCTTCGGCCTGGCATATGTTTTCGCCGACAAAATGGGACTGGATGACGCTGTTCGGCAGCGTCGGTCTCTTTCTCACCCTTCAGTTTTTGTTCATACGCCTCGTGCCGATGATTTCGATCTCGGAAACGCGCGAGCTGGTCGCCGAACCTGAAAAAGCAACGATCAAATGACCCAGGTTTACGGACTGCTCGCAGAATTTTCGAACCACGAAGAATTGCTGCACGCGGCCGAAAATGCATACGCAGCTGGATTCCGAAAAATGGACGCGTTCGCTCCATTTCCAGTTGAAGGCCTCCCGGAAGCGCTGGGAAAGAAAACGCGGCTGCCGCTGCTCGTGCTGATCGGTGGAATTCTTGGCGGAGTTGGCGCGTATTACATGGAATGGTACGCAAACGCCGTTAGCTACGTGATCAACATCGGCGGTCGTCCGATTCACAGTTGGCCGGCATTCATTCCGATCACCTTCGAACTAACCGTGCTGGCAGCAGGCCTCACTGCGTTCTTTTTTTCCTTGGGCTTAAGCGGCCTGCCACGTCCTCACCATCCCCTGTTCAATGTCCCGGAATTCGAACGCGCGTCGCAGGATCGATTTTTTCTCTGCATTGAAACACGCGATCCGAATTTCAATCGCGATCAGACGCGCGCCTTTCTTCAAGGCCTCAATCCATTATCGATCGCGGAGGTGCCGCAATGAAGGCGCGAGATAGAAACGCGAATAGCAGGGCGCGACCGCCGGGCGCGCCGCAGCGTCCACAACGCAAAAAGCTTCCGCACGAACGACCGCTGTGGCTACGCCCAGAAGACGAAATCTTCTTTATTACGGTCTGTTGCGAACCACGCGGCAAAAATCAGCTCTGCTATCGGAACATTGCTCGCGCAATTTTTGATTCTGTCGAATTTCGAACCAAGGACGCTGTTTGGTACGCGCACTTGGTCTGTTTAATGCCGGACCATTTGCACGCGCTAATCTCATTTCCATACGAGTGCCCAAGGAATCAAATCACGTCTGATTGGAAGCGATTTCTGGCCACGGAGTTCCAGATCGAGTGGCAGCGCGATTTCTTCGATTATCGTTTGCGGAAGGAAGAAAGTTACAGGGAAAAGGCAGATTACATTCGCGCCAATCCGGTTCGCGCGGGATTGGTCAGGCAACCGGAAGAATGGCCCTATTTTTGGACAGCTGATCCGCAGAAAGAGAACGCGACTCGTGAAGGCCGAGCGCCGCGTGCCGGCGCGCCCAATGCCAGTCCGGCTCGGACCGGTCGCGCCCTACCAATGCTCATAGCGCTCGCGATCCTAGGACTCGTCGCGTGTCGGCCCGATATGACGAATCAGCCAAAGGCAAAACCGCTTTCCGAAAGCGATTTTTTCTCGAATGGAGCCAACGCGCGACAACCTCCGGCGCACACTGTTGCCCGCGGTGATCTGCGCGAGGATACAGCGTTTTATACCGGGCAAACGAATGGGACTTATGTGACGCAGCTGCCTGTAAAATTGACTCGCGAGTTAATGATTCACGGCCGCGAACGTTTCGAGGCCATCTGCGCTGAATGCCACGACCGCACGGGCAGCGGGAACGGCATGGTCGTGCAGCGCGGATTTCCGCAACCGCCATCGTTTCATGTCGATCGGCTGCGCAACGCGCCGATCGGCCATTTTTTCGATGTAATCACGAACGGTTACGGCGTGATGTATTCCTACGCTACGCGGGTCGAACCCGAGGATCGATGGGCCATCGCCGCCTACATTCGCGCTCTACAGCTTAGTCACAACGCGGCGTTGTCCGACGTGGATCCAGTCGACCGCGCAACGCTGGATAGTAAGAAATGAACTCGATTTTTGATGGTTCCGTCCGTCGCGCGAAAAATGTTTCACTAGGCCTCGGCATCATTGGCCTCATCGGATGTCTCATCGGCTGGTTGATCACGCCGCGCGATTTCTTTCTCGCTTATCTTTTCGGCCATTTTTTCTTTCTGGGTCTTTCGCTTGGATCGCTGGCCCTGCTAATGATCCATCATCTGACCGCGGGTGATTGGGGCTATGCTGTGCGGCGCTTTCTTGAATGCGCAGCCGGCAACTTGTCTCTGCTGGCTCTGCTATTTGTGCCGATTTTCTTTGGATTGGCACAACTGTACCCGTGGCAAAATCCAGCTGTTGTTGCGGCAAACGAAACGCTTCGAGAACTGCAAGTGTATTTGAACCCACCGGGGTTTGTTCTCCGCACAGCAATTGTCTTTGCCATTTGGATCATCATGGCCAGACAATTGCTCAAATGGTCTGACGAGCAGGACGCGACCGTTTCGCTCGAGCCGACGCGTAAGATGCGAACATTGAGTGGGCCAGGCCTGGTGATTTACCCAGTCACCTTGACATTCGCAGCTGTTGACTGGCTGATGTCGATGGAAGCGGATTGGTACTCGACCATGTTCCCGATTCTTATTTGCATCGGCCAGGTCCTGAGCGCGCTTGCTCTGGTGATTTTACTGCTTACCTGGGCGGCGCGTTCATCGCCCCTTGGTCCGCTCGCGAGCGAGGAAAACTTTCACAAGCTCGGCAACTTGCTGCTCGCTTTCACGATGATGTGGGCGTACCTCGCTTTCGGCCAACTGCTTGTCATTTGGTCGGGAAATTTGCCGCACGAAATCTCGTGGTACCTGCACCGCATCAACGACGGCTGGAAGTGGATTGCCATCTTCATCGCGCTCTTTCACTTTTTCGTTCCGTTTTTCCTGCTGTTGATGCGGCCAGCCAAAAAACGCCGGCGCATTTTAGCTGGCATTGCAGCGTGCGTTCTCGCGGCGCACATCGTCGCGGTCTGGTGGACGATTGCGCCTAGTATCTACACAAAACACTTTTATGTCGGCTGGCTCGCACTGGCCGCCTTTCTGGGAATAGGCGGCATCTACGCGTTCGTATTTTTGAAAAATTTGGAGACGAGGCAGCTCGTTCCACAAAACGATCCACGGCTCGCGCTTGCTGTGCCCACATGAACGCCACCGTCGAGAAACGCGATCACGAACGAAAAGATGTCGACGTCGTGTCGTTAGTTACCATCGCGTTCCTGTTGCTCTTCACCTGCGTGATCATTTTTTTGGTTGTCTGGGGAATGATGCATTACTTCAAATTGCATGAGCCGGCCAAAACGGCCGGCCAGGCGAATCTTCCGGTCACGAGTTCCGAAGGATTTCCGAAGCCACGATTGGAAATTAAGGGGGCGGTAGATTTAGCGAAGCTGCGCGCCGCTGAAGACGCCGACCTTGATTCTTATGGCTGGATCGATCGGAATTCCGGAGCGGTGCGCGTCCCCATCGACCGCGCCATGCAACTCCTATTGGAGCGCGGTTTACCCGATGTCGGCGCGGGGCAAACGCCGCTGAGTTTGATGCAGGCACGGCCTGGTGAGAGCGCTACGCCACCTCAATTACTAAAAAGTCCATGAGAAAGATCGCGCTTGCACTTGTGTTAATCTGCGCGCTTGCCGGGAAAACGCGCGCGTTAACACCGGGCGATCTGAGTCGCGTGACTTTCGAGCAACACCCCGGCGTGCAGATCTCACCCGATCTCGTTTTTCGCGATCAAAATGCCCGGCCGTTTCGATTCGGCGATCACTTCGCAAACCAGCCGACCATCCTTGTATTGGGCTATTACCGATGCCCGATGCTCTGTTCCCTGATCAATGATGGGCTGATCCACGCGCTCCAGGAGCTGCCTCTGAATGTAGGCAGAGACTTTCAAGTCATCGATGTCAGTGTCGACCCGGCGGAAACCGCGACCACTGCAGCGCAGAAAAAGTCAGAATACCTGCGGCAATACAGTAGGTCGGGCGCAGCAGATGGTTGGCATTTTCTCGTGGGCGACGAGCGCTCGATCGCCCAACTCGCTAATCAAGCAGGCTTTCGTTACGTCTACGATTCGCAGACACATCAATATGCGCATCCGAGTGGAGTGATTGTTCTGACGCCCAAAGGAAAAATTTCCCGCTACGTCTTTGGGGTGAGATTGGATGCGAGAGAACTGCGCGACGCGCTTGTCGCCGCAAAAGAAGAGAAATCGTCGTCGATCATCTCGCAGGTGTTTCTGCTTTGTTACCATTACAATCCCATCACCGGGAGATATGGCGGGTTGGTCCTTGCGATCTTGCGCGTTGCAAGTCTCGGATTTCTCGCAGCGATCGCGTGGTGGGTTTTTTCGATGGCGCGCCGATCAGCTGGAGGGCACGCGCAAATCAATTGAAACATGGATTCATTCCGTCTCTTTCCGCCGCAAGCTTCCACCACGTCGCACGAAGTTGATGCGTTGTTTTTCGCGTTGACGCTGATCTCTCTTTTTTTCATGGCCGTCATTTTTCTGCCGATCATTTTCTTTTCAGTAAAATATCGCCGCGGATCGCCAGCTGATCGCTCTAATCCACGCTCCGGCTCATTTTTGATCGAGAGCGGATGGACGATCGGACCAATCTTCCTTTCGCTCGGACTCTTTGCCTGGGGCGCTGTTGCCTATTTTCGAATGGAGCGAAGGCCAGCGAACGCAATCGACGTGCAGGTCGTTGGCAGACAATGGATGTGGAAACTTCAACACGCAGAAGGCAAGCGAGAGATCAACGAATTGCATGTGCCGCTCAATACGACCGTGGCAATGACCATGACGTCTCAAGACGTCATCCACAGCTTTTTTATTCCTGCATTCCGAGTGAAGCAGGACGTCGTGCCTGGAAGATATACCGGTGAATGGTTCAAGCCGACGCGCGCCGGTGAGTATCACATTTTTTGTGCCCAATATTGCGGCACACAACATTCGCGGATGATTGGTCGCGTGGTGGTGATGGAGCCAGCAGCCTATGAGCGCTGGCTAAAATCGGGAGAACCAACCGAATCCATCGTACAAACGGGGGAACGGCTATTCCACGATCGGGGATGCAGCGGCTGCCACGCGCCAAATTCCCAATTTCACGCGCCTCTGCTGCAAGGTCTTTACAGAAACCCGGTTCCGCTCGCTAATGGCACAATGGTCACTGCTGACGACCAATATCTGCGCGATTCGATTTTGCAGCCGGGCAAGCAAATTACGGCTGGTTATCAAAACATCATGCCGAGTTTTGCTGGCCATTTGAGCGAGGAAGAGATCATGCAGCTCATCGCCTATTTGAAGTACATCGGTAATCAGCCGCCGCCGTCGCAATGAACAATACGATTTCTGGGCCCGAATCGATGAAGAGCGCGACAGAGTTAATCGTCGAGCGACCAGGTGAGTTTGCGCGCGAGAATTATCTGAGCGTCCACCACGGCGTGCGTTCATGGTTACTGACGAAGGACCACAAACGAATCGGCCTCCTTTATCTCTTCACGATCCTCATTTTTTTTCTGATCGCCAGCATCGCCGCGGCATTGATGCGCATCGAACTCGTTACGCCTCAACCCAAGCTGGTCACGTCCGAGACTTACAACAAGCTCTTTACCATCCACGGCGTGTTGATGGTCTGGTTCTTTCTCATTCCATCCATCCCGACGGTGCTCGGCAATTTCGTGCTGCCAATGATGATCGGCGCGCGTGACGTCGCATTTCCAAAGTTGAACCTGTTAAGCTGGTATATTTTTGTCGCTGGCGGCGCGCTGGCGCTTTGGTCGCTGATCCATGGCGGCGTAGACACTGGCTGGACGTTCTACACCCCTTACAGCACCACCTACGCAAACACGCATGTGATCTCGATGGCAGCCGGCGTTTTTGTGGCCGGCTTTTCCACCATCATAACCGGCATGAATTTCATGGTGACGACTCATAAAATGCGTGCGCCAGGTCTGACCTGGTTTCGGTTGCCGCTGTTTGTCTGGTCACTTTATGCGACCAGCTTGATCATGGTCCTCGCTACACCGGTCCTGGCTATCACTCTTGCGCTGATCTCGGTGGAACGTTTCTGGGGCGTCGGAATTTTCGATCCAAAACTAGGCGGCGATCCCGTTCTGTTTCAGCATCTCTTCTGGTTCTATTCGCACCCGGCGGTCTATATCATGATTTTGCCGGGAATGGGCGTGATCAGTGAATTGATCACCTGCTTCTCGCGTAAACGGATTTACGGCTATGCGTGGGTTGGATCGGCAAGCATGGCGATCGCTGTTCTCGGATTTCTTGTTTGGGGCCACCACATGTTTGTGTCGAGTCAGTCAGTTTATGCCGGCATGGTTTTCTCGATCCTTAGCTTTCTCGTTGCCGTTCCTTCGGGCATCAAAGTTTTCAATTGGACGGCGACACTGCGCAAAGGCTCCATTCACTTCGCAACACCAATGCTATACGCGTTGGGTTTCATCGGGCTCTTCACGATCGGCGGCCTAACGGGACTCTTTCTCGCTGCGCTCGCCGTAGATGTTCACGTGCACGACACCTATTTCGTCATCGCTCATTTCCATTACATCATGGTGGGCGGAATGGTGATGGCGTTCATGGGTGGCCTTCACTACTGGTGGCCAAAAATTTCCGGGCGCCTCTATCCGGAATTAGCCGGCAAACTCGCGGCCATGATCACATTCATCGGCTTCAATCTGACCTTCTTTCCACAGTTTATCCTCGGTTACCTCGGGCAGCCCCGCCGCTACCATGTTTATCCGCCGGAGTTCCAACTCTATCATGTCCTCTCAACTGCCGGCGCTTCCATCCTCGGTGTCGGATATTTGATGCCGCTGATTTATTTCATTTGGGCGTGGAAGCATGGCCGTGTAGCAGGACCAAACCCGTGGCGTGCGACCGGCTTGGAATGGCAAACGCCTTCGCCGCCGCCAGAACACAACTTTGAACAGACCCCGGTCGTAACGGGGCCGCCTTATTCGTACTCAGCTGAAAAAGATGTCGACCTTGACCTCGCCAGCATCTGAAGGCGCGCCGTTCGTCGCGCAGCAGTTCGACGACATCGAACAACAGCGCGAGGCGGCCAAGCTCGGCATGTGGATTTTTCTTGCCACCGAGGTCCTATTTTTCGGCGGACTTTTTCTTGGATATACGATCTATCGCTTCACGTACGGTCAGATATTCGTGGAGACGAGTCGTAAGCTCGATGTCTTCCTTGGCGGGACTAACACGGCGGTATTATTAATCAGTAGCTTGTTGATGGCATTCGCCGTCCGCGCCGCGAAGCTCGATCAAAGACGGGTACTCACCTGGTTGCTCATCGGCACTGCCTTGCTCGGCTGCGTTTTCATGTCGATCAAAGCCGTCGAATATCACAAGGACTATGTCGATCATCTTGTTCCCGGAAGAGGGTTCGAGTGGCACGGCGCCGATTCGCAGAATGCTCAATTATTTTTCTGGATTTACTTCGCAATGACCGGGCTGCACGCGATTCACGTGACGGTCGGAATCGGTATTATGCTGGTTCTGGCACTACTCGCATGGTTGGGAAAATTTTCTCATGGAAATCACAATACGGTCGAGATTGCCGGTCTGTACTGGCATTTCGTCGATATTGTCTGGGTTTTCTTATTTCCCCTCTTGTACTTGGTGGGACACCGATGAAGAGTGCAATCCTGAAATTGAGCGTTGGGCGATGTTTACGTTTTGCGGCGCGCTCGGCGAGCGCGCCCTACCGTTTTTAGCAATGGACGAAGTTACCCAACCAAAAGTTTATATCTGGACGTGCGTCGCCTTGCTGGCTCTGCTGGCGTTAACCTGGGCGATTGCCTACGTCGATCTCGGTCCATTCAATCTTATCGTTGCGCTCGCGGTGGCGGTTGCCAAGGCGATTGTGATCGCACTTTTCTTCATGCACATCAAGGGAAGCAGTCGTCTTTTACATCTTGCAGCGGTGGCCGGCGTAATTTGGCTGCTGTTTCTGATTTCCCTGACCCTTGGGGATTATTCCACGCGTGGCTGGGTGCCATTGAATCATTGAACATCAGGTACACGAACTTCCAAGGCCTGGCGCAAACTAACTTAGCATCACTTATGTGACCGACTCCGCATGGGGGCACCCGCTCCAGAGATTCTGGCGATTTTCGTTTTGCTGCTTGCCGCGTAACCAAATTTACTGAAAACTCGGCGTCCGTGAAAAGTTGCAGGATTCTGCTCGTAGGCTGTTTGAGCGCATTGTGGCTCGCCGCCGCCAACGCGCCTGCAAATACCATCACGGTCACAAACCCCAACGACAGCGGCCCGGGCTCACTGCGTCAGGCGATGGTGGACGCAAACGATGGCGACACCATCGACGCCACGGGCGTTTCTGGCTCCATCGAACTCAGTAGCGGCGAGATACTGGTGAACAAGAACGTGACCATTAAAGGGCCGGCTGCTGAGAAGTTGTCTATTGAGAACACTCGCTTAAGCCGTGTCTTCGAGATCGCTTCAGGTGAAATCGTTACGATTTCGGGGCTCGCGATCAATAGCGGAGAAGCGATCGCCGGCGGTGGCATCTACAATGCCGGAATGTTGCAGATCATGGGCTGCAGGATCAGTGGCAACCACATTGGCGGGCTCCGCGAAGGTGGCCTGGGTGGTGGCATCTACAATGCCAGCGGCGCAGAAGTCGCTATCATTGACAGCATCATCAGCGGTAATTGGGCTGATGAAGGCGGCGGTATTTATAACGCCGGCTCAATGCAAATCGACCGCACCACTGTTAGCGACAACTTCGTCGGTGGCGCTTTCTCGCAACAAACCAGTCTCGGCGGCGGTATCTGCAACAGCGGGACGCTGGACATTGTCAACAGCGCCATCACAGGCAACGCGGCTAGCGGTAGCCTTAAAAGTGGCGGGATAGGCGGGGGTATCTTCAACGGTGGAACGCTTGCCATCACCAACAGCACAATCAGCGGCAACCTGGCTGGCGGCACCGGCGTGTTCCCTGGGGACGGCGGCGGTATCACCAACGGTAGTGGGAACATTCTGATTCAGAACAGCACCATCAATGGCAACACCGCTAGCGGCCCGAGTGGCTCGGGTTTCGGCGGCAATGTCTTCATTGCCGAAGGGACTCTGGAGATAGGAAACACGATCCTGAACGCGGGCACCGGCGGCAATATTCTTATCTTTGGTAACCAGGGTACAATCATCTCAGATGGCTACAACCTTAGCAGCGACAACGCTGCCGGTTACCTGAGTGCCGCGGGTGATCAGATCAATACCGATCCCAGGCTTGGTCCGTTGCAGGACAACGGCGGTGCGACTTTTACTCATTCGCTCCTGGCGGACAGCCCGGCCATCGACGCGGGCAAGCCGAACTACCGTCCCAACAATTTTCAGCCACTGATTTACGATCAACGCGGCTTCGCTTTTGATCGGGTGAAGAACGGGCGGAGTGACATTGGCGCATTTGAGGTGCAAGCGGCGCCTGCGGTGCCACCACGACCAACGCCGCCACCAACACCAACGCCATCGCCAACACCACCGCCATCGCCAACACCAACACTAACGCCATCGCCATCGCCAACAACACCACCGCCAACCCCGACTCCAGACCCCCGAGAGATCGCGATTGCGAAGATTCGGCGCGACATGCGTTTCACACGTATAGCGCTCCATGAACTGAACGGCACGAAGTCCGTGCCACTGTCAGTTTCCGCTTGGCTGAAAGTTCGGCTCCGTGTGCTCAAGGCACGGCTGGCGTATCCCCTAGACGAAGTGCTCGCGCGAATTGATCAGCGACTGCTCAACGACGGGCCGATGAGCGAGGCTTCGACGCGGGATCTGTTGACGCAGCTGAACGCTCGGCTGAACGCGCTGCGCAACGGCGGGTGAGAACACGCCAACTGCAATTCAGACGCTTGTTGGAACACGTCTCGGAAATTGCAACGATTGCGCACAGACTCGATTCCATAATTTTTTCCTGAAAACTGATCGCCGTCTCACGTGCGAACGGAGTAAAGTGAGTTCGGTGGTTGATCTTCTCTCGAAATGGCCGCTCGTTCGGCAAATTCGCGAGCGCAAAAACGGTACCGGCCTCGAGTCGATGTCGGACAAGACGCGTGCGATGCACGCGAGGATCGACGATGCAAAAGTTGCGCGCTCGATTTGTCCGTATTGCGGTGTCGGTTGCGGCCAGCTCGTTTATCACAAAGATGGCAAATTGATTTCGATCGAAGGCGATCCTGAAAGTCCGATCAGTCAGGGGAATCTTTGTCCAAAAGGTGCGGCATCGTATCAATTGCTCACCCATTCGCAGCGCGAAACGAAAATAAAATATCGCGCACCGCGCGCGAAAGAGTGGACGGAAATTTCGATAGATCGTGCGATGGACATGGTGGCGGACCGCGTCTGGGAATCGCGTAAGCGCACCTTCGTCAGATTCGCCGCAGCGAATCCGTCCGGTGGCGGACAGGAGAACGGCGCAACAATCAATCATACGACTGCGATCTGCCATCTCGGCGGCGCCACGCTCGATAACGAAGAAAATTATCTCATTAAAAAACTATTCACCGGAGGCCTGGGCATGGTCTGTGTGTCCAACCAGGCCCGGATATGACATAGCAGCACGGTGCCCGGTCTGGGCACCTCCTTTGGCCGGGGTGGAGCTACGACCGCGCAACAGGATCTGGCCAACGCGGACTGCATTTTAATCGAAGGCTCGTCAATGGCCGAGGCGCATCCGGTCGGTTTCCGATGGGTAATGAAGGCTAAAGAGCGCGGCGCGACCATAATCCATGTCGATCCAAGGTTTTCTCGCACCAGTGCGCTGGCCGATATCTGGGCACCAATCCGCGCCGGCAGCGATATCACGTTTCTTGGCGGAATTATCCATCATATCATGGAGAACGAACTCTTCTTCCGGGATTACGTCGTTCACTACACGAATGCGTCCTGTATTTTGCGCGATGATTACGGCGACCCTGAAGATAAC
>JBKPLM010000087.1:0-11050 GCA_046731655.1 Verrucomicrobiota bacterium
GCTCTACAGCGGCTGTTCTGCCGGTGTGAGGATTGTGGATAGGCGGGTGGAGTAGCTCAACGACAACATCGGCATCTGCGTTGCTGGGAAAGCCGGTGACCGTATACTCGATCCCGAACGTGGTATTTACCGTTGCGAGCACTCTGTCCGTCGGCTTGAGCAGCGTCCGATCGCCAATAACGGCGATTCGTCCTTCGCTGGTCTGCGGGCCCGTTCTGTAGCCGATAATGTTATTGCGGTACACGCCGTAACGGAGGAGCTTGGCGCCGGTGATTGCTGGCGTCGTCTGGCACCCGCAGAGAATAGCGGCACAACACGCTGCTACGACGAGTTGCTGCATAGGCCTAACGAGAATTAGACGAAGGTTCGTAATAAAAGGCGAACATTTTTTCGTCTAACATGACTCGGAGAGATGCTTCTCGGCCCCTAACGCTTGATCGTTATCAGAGAAATAACCTTCAACTCTCAGCCAAAGACCCTCAACCGTCTGCTACGCGGGCGCGCCGCCGAGTGCGCCGGGAAGCGGCGGGGTGACATCGGGAGCTGCTACGACTTGCTTGGGCGGTTTTTCGGCCGGCATTTTTTTGCCGGGGGGAGGCGATGCACCTGGCGGCGGATTGATCAGGCGGCCGTGCTCGACGATCTCCTTGATCTGCGAGCCGTCCAAGGTTTCAAATTCGAGCAAGGCTTTGGCGATTACTTCCAGCTTATCGCGATTCGCGATAAGCGTTTGCTTCGCCAGTTGGTACGCGTCGTCGAGAAGTTTTCGCACTTCCTGGTCGATCTGCTCCGCCGTCGCTTCGCTGTAATCGCGCGCACGAGAAATATCGCGTCCAAGGAACACATAATCTTCATGCTCGCCGTATTCGACCATGCCCATTTTTTCGCTCATGCCCCATTCGCAAACCATCCGACGCGCAATCGCTGTGGCGGTCTTGATGTCGCCACGCGCGCCATTGGTGATGTCGCCGAAGACGATTTCCTCGGCTACACGGCCGCCCATGCTTACTGCGAGACCGGCCAGCAATTCATTTTTGCGATTGGTGTATTTGTCTTCTTCGGGCAACCACATGGTCGATCCGAGCGAGGGACCTCGCGGAATAATAGTGACTTTGTGCAGCGGCTCCGTATGCGGCAAAAGTTCGAGCAACAGTGCGTGACCTGCTTCGTGGTACGCGGTGTTTTCTTTTTCTTTTTCGCTGAGCGCCAGGCTCCGGCGTTCTTTGCCCCAGCGAACTTTGTCGCGCGCTTCTTCGAGCTCGGCGAGCGTGATTCCCTTTAATCCACGACGCGCTGCGAGCAATGCGGCTTCATTGATGACGTTGGCAAGTTCCGCGCCCGAATAGCCGGGCGTGCCACGCGCGACCACTGCAAGATCGACGCCTTCGGCGAGTTTCACCTTCTTGGAATGAACGCGCAGAATTTCTTCGCGTCCTTTCACGTCCGGTAGATTAACCGTGATTTGACGATCGAAGCGCCCCGGTCGCAGCAATGCCGGGTCGAGAACATCGGGCCGGTTTGTGGCCGCGATGATGATCACGCCTTCCTGCGTATCGAAGCCGTCCATCTCCACGAGCAACGCATTCAAGGTTTGCTCGCGTTCGTCATGACCGCCGCCAACACCATGACCTCGGTGACGTCCGACAGCGTCGATTTCGTCGATAAAGATGATACAGGGCGCGGACTTCTTGCCTTGCTCGAACATGTCACGCACCCGTGACGCGCCGACGCCGACAAACATCTCAACAAAGTCCGAGCCGCTAATGGAAAAGAATGGGACATCCGCTTCTCCTGCGATGGCGCGGGCCAACAAAGTCTTACCAGTGCCCGGAGGCCCCACCATCAAAACGCCCTTTGGAATGCGTCCACCGAGCTTCTGAAATTTTTTCGGATCGCGCAAAAACTCAACGAGCTCTTGTACTTCATCCTTTGCTTCCTCGACCCCGGCGACGTCGCGAAATGTGATTTTGTTTTTGTCGCGGGCAAGCATGCGTGCTTTCGATTTCCCGAAATTGAGAGCGCCTTTCCCAGCCATGCGGATTTGCTGTCGGAATAGGAAGTAAAGCACCAGCAAGAAGAGAGCGATCGGCAGAAAACCGACCACGGTTTGCGCAAGCATGTTCGATTCCGTCTTGATAGCGGGTTGGATGCCGGACGCGGCCAGTTTTTCCTGCAAATTGTTTGTGAAAGTCAGATAGACCGTGGTCCGAAATGGAACCTGCTGGGACGGCGCCGAACCGATTCCCTGCCGGGTGTAGGCGCCGCGCAACGTCTGAGTCGGCCGGCCATCTTCGACCACCAACTGAAGTGGATAGTTTTTGTCGTTAACGATCTGCTTGTTCTCCAGCAGCTCGAGAAAACGGTTATATGGCACGTCTTCGACCGGCTGCATCCCGCCGCGGTAAAAGAGCATCGCCATCGCGATCAAACTGAAGGCGATCACGATGAGGATGACGCCACGCCAATTAAAATTGGGTTCGCTCCCCCGGTTTTTGTTCTCCCGTTGAGAGTTGCGATCGAATTGAGGCATAGGAAAAACGGATTTTACCGGTTTAACAGGTTACCATGAACAAATTGGCAATGCAAAATGGGGCAAGCGCACGTGATTGGTGATTCGTTACAACGTTAAATTGGTTCATTAATCTAAACAATTTGACTCGGCGAAGCTGTCCCTCGTTCGGATTTCGTCTCTCCTTCCTCTCTTTATATTCGTGGCCGCGCATTGCGTCGTTCGCCCGTTTCGGGTAAAATTCGCCCCCCAACCATTCAACATGACAGAGCTGGTCTCATCAGTCGCAGATAAGATTGATCGCGCTGTGCAGCGGGTAACCCCGCTTGCGTATCGGGTGCGTCGGACTGGGCGCCGCTGGGTGCGTCGGGCATTGCGCAAGCCTCGGAGCGTTTCGGAAGGACCAAATCTGCTGCCGGTGCTAATCCAGGTATTGGCGAGCTTTACCAAAGCCGATGGTGTTTTGCTCGAGGAAGAGATCGACTCAAGTCTTGGTTTTCTCCGGTACGATTATCCGGAGGCGGTTTACTCCGAGCTGCGACAATTATTCCGGCAAGCGCTTTACGAGCAGCAAGACCTGGCTGCCATGGCGCAAAAACTCGGCGTGCAGCTTAGCGCGGATCGCAAGATCATGCTCGGAGTTCAGCTTTACGACCTGATTTCGCAAGCCGGCTTGAAGCAGGAACAAGTCGTGGCGTTCTATTCGTTCATGTCGCAGATGGGCATGGCTGCGCAAGCGATCGACATCGTTTATCAACTCAATGCCTCGGAAGATTCCGATCCCTCGATCTACCAGCACGGCGCGTCCCCGCTGGAGTCGCTCTCGTTCGGTCCGGACGGCAAAGCCGATGTGAGGCTTAAGAACCTGAACGAGGCCGATCGCTTGATGGCTTTTCGATATCACGAGCTCATTTTGCTAAAAAATTATAGCGACCAAAACGTGTCGGTGCGCGGCAGGCCGTTAGTGCGCGGCGGTTTCTGCCGCATCTATCCGGGGCAGCGCATCCTGGTAGGAGACCAGGTGCTCAGCTATCAGGAGCTGGCGCAATATTTTAATGCAAAGAAGAACGTTTCGCTTCCACAGATTTTCATTCGTGTAAATAGAGATTCGGACGAAGTGGGATTGGAACGCTCGCGAACGCGCGAAAGCGCGCTTCGAGTCACTTTCGGATTGAAGGTTCGCGTCAAGGCGCTGCGTGACGTAGATGCCGAGCTCAATGGCGTGAAGTTAAAAGCCGGCACACAGGTCGATGCGAGCCTGGAAGACCGGATCGTTTTTCACAACAACAGCGAGATGGATTTGAGCGATCTGCGCCGGCGGGCGCGCGCTCTCGGTGGCCGGTTCCAACTGAAGGCTTCCAAATCGGAATATCTGGTTTCGAATGAGCCGAGCCGCCTTGAAGCTGACGATATTTTGCTTTCTCCTGGCACCAGCGGCGATGTGCTACTGAAGATTTTCTGCGATTACGATCGGCGAGTCGGTCAGCTGGAGGTGATCGAGGCGGATCGCCCGATCATGGTGGGTGACACCGTGGTGCGCACCACGGCGCCGCTCAAAGACGGAGATACTATTCGAATCGACGTCGGCCAATTTCTGCGATGCAACTTTTTGGAGCGAATCATCGAGGAAGAGCGCAACATCATTCGTACTCTCGAGGCAAACGAAATCACGCACCGCTTTGGAAAAGGCGAGATTGGTCTCGAGGGAATCTCCTTTAGCATTGCCCGTGGCGAGCTCGTTTGCGTGATGGGCGCCAGCGGCTGTGGAAAGAGCACGCTCATGAGAGTGCTGGCCGGCCAACTTCAGCCCACCAGCGGGGAGGTCCTGCTTAACGGGCAGTCACTTTATCAGAATCTCGATGCCCTGAAGCACTATGTCAGCTATATGCCTCAGCAGGACGCGTTCGACGAACATCTTACCATCGGCGAAAACCTGCTGTTTGCCGCGGCGATTCGCGCGCCGCACCTCTCGCGACGCGATCGCACCCGGCGTTTGGAGGCAAAATTAGTTGAGCTTGGCTTGGGCGAACGGCGTGACGCAGTCGTCGGCAGTCCCGAAAAGAAAACGCTGAGCGGCGGCGAGAGAAAACGCCTCAACATAGGGCTCGATATGATCGGAATGTCGGACATTTATCTGTTCGATGAGCCGACTTCCGGCCTTTCCTCAAAGGATTCCGAGCACGTCATGGAAATTATTCGGAGCATGGCGCACAACAAAATCGTCATTGTCACGATTCACCAGCCAAGCTCGAAAATCTTCCAGATGTTTCACAAGGCAATCCTTCTCGACAAAGGCGGGCGCCTCGTTTTTTTTGGCACGCCTTCCGACATGCTTCGCTATTTTGCCGAAGCAGAACATCAGCATCAGTTTGGGGCGGAACTGGGCGCGTGCCCATCCTGTGGAACGACTCGTCCGGAATTCATTTTCGATGTGTTGGAGACGCCGCTGCGCGATCTGAGTGGCGACATCATTTACGAAGAGAACAGCCGCGGCCATCTCGTCGCGGCGCGCCGTTATTCGCCGGAATTCTGGCGCGACAAATATGAAGCGTTTCGGCTGATCCAGGACGTCAAACAGGTTTCCCTGCGCAAAGAAGCGCCATCTACTCTGCCTGCGGCGCCGGTGCAGAAAAAGCGGCTGCCATTTCGTTGGCACGATGAGTGGACTCAATTTCGTACGGTGCTGCGGCGCGCTTTCGTAAGCAAACTGCGCAACCGCGCCAACCTGGTCATCACGATCGGAGTTTCCCCTGTGCTGGCGCTATTGATTGCAACGATTCTGCGCTATTCGGAAAGCGGTACCTACGATTTTGCTTCCGCCTATCATATTCCGACGTTCTTGTTTCTCGGTCTGATCGTCGCGATGTTCCTCGGGCTGACCAACAGCGCCGATGACATCATCCGGGACCGGCCCGTGCTGCAGCGCGAGCGGAATGTCAACGTTCGTTTATCGTACTACGTCATCTCGAAGACGCTGACGCTCGGAGTGTTTGCCCTCTTTCAATGCATCCTCTTTGTCCTGATCGGCAATTACATCCTGGAAATCCGGGGAATGTTTTGGATCGATCTCGGGATCATGTTCATGACGGCCATCGGTGGCGTCGCACTAGGCCTGCTCATCTCTTCGCTGGTGGCCGACCCGAAGACAGCAGCAAACATCGTCCCGCTCGTTTTAATTCCGCAGATCATCATGGGTGGCGCCCTCATCAAATACGAGGACATGAATCGGAACCTGGGTCTGCTTTATTCCCTTTCGCATTGGTTCTCCGAACATCCGAATGCGGACAAGAACAGAAAGACGGAAAGCAAGCTACAGGTTCCGCTTGTCTGTCAATTCATCGCCATGCGCTGGTCGTACGAAGAGCTGATTGTCGCGCAGGCCAAGCTCAATCCGCTAACGAGGCGACAGGACCGCGCGCAACGCGAGATCGATCGGCTTGTGGCGCAACACCGACAAGATCCTGAAGCAAATAAGCGCTTGGAGGATCTCAAGGAAACGCTCGCTCTGCTCTCTGGTCTGGAGGCAAAGTCGGTCGGTGAACTGGATCGTTATCTCGGGCTGGTCGATCAAATCCTGAATGGCAAGCGGCCGTTCGATAGAGCCCTTTTCAAGAACGCGAACGGCCCGATCACAGCCGAGCAAATCTATGTGAACCAGAAGGTGTCCGACCTGATGTCAAACGCCGAGATGGATCAGAGCGATTACCGTCGCGGAAACAAACCCAACGTATTCTTCGGCGCTCAGAAACGTTATTTCGGGATCAAGTTTGGTGTATTTTTCTTCAATACAGCTGTATTGATTTTATCCACACTTGGTTTGCTCGGGCTGTTGCATTGGATTTTGCGAAGAGAACTCGAAGTTCGCAGAAGCTAGGGCTTTCAAGGGTCATCCTGAGCCATAGAGACGGCGAAGGACCTCACACTCGCTGATGCGTCACTCAAGTTTGCTTGTGTGAAGCAGCAGGCTGCGGGAGGTCCCTCGGTTTGCTCGGGATGACACGATTGGCAATCGAGCGTAGAAAAGTGATTAACATGAAGAAGACGAAAGCAAAAACAAAACCAGCCCGCCTCATTGTCGCTACCAGCGAAACGGATGCCGACATGCTTTACGCAACGAAATTTTGGGCGCCCGATCCATTCATCTTTCTGGAACGAAATGGCAAACGCACGCTTGTCCTGAGCGATTTGGAAATCGATCGCGGCCGCAAGCAAGCCGATGCAGATGAATTCGTCATGTTCAGCGAGATCGAGCGCGAAGTACAGGGGAAATCGAAAAGGTCGCCGCCTTACGAAAAAGTTCTGGCGCACTTCCTGAAAAAACGAGGTGTAAGATCAGCAGTTGTCCCTGCAAACTTTGCACTCGGTTACGCGAAGGAACTCGCCGCAAATAAAATCCGTGTCCGCCCGACAAACGGGTTTTTCTGGCCGCAGCGCGAGGCGAAATCGGAAAAGGAAGTGGAAATGATGGGGCATGCACTGCGAATCACGGAAAGAGGGCTCAAGCGCGCCATTGAAATTTTGAAAGCCTCCAAGCCGGGCGTTGGAAAGCGATTGCGCTGGAACGGCAAAACGCTGACTTCCGAAATTCTCCGCGCCGAAATTGATTCTGCGATCTTGCGCGCGGGCGGCATCCCGGCCGGCACGATTGTCGCCGGTGGCGACCAGGCGTGTGATCCACATGAGCGAGGCTACGGGCCCCTTTACGCGGATTCACTGATTATCCTCGATGTTTTTCCACGCGACGCGAAGACCGGATATTTTGGCGACATGACCCGGACGGTGTTGCGCGGACGGGCGAGCGAAGGCCAGCGCAAGCTTTGGGAAACGGTGAAATCCGGTCAAGCGCTCGCTTTGAAGAGAATCAAGGCGGGAGTCGACGGGATGACGATTCACAAAGCGATTCAGGAATTGTTCGCTAAACGCGGCTTTCCGACTGAAGTGCGCAGAGGCCGACGTGTTGGCTTCTTTCATGGCACTGGGCATGGTCTTGGGCTGGAAATTCACGAGTATCCGCGCGTGCAGAAGGTCACGCTGAAAGATCGACAGGTAGTGACCGTTGAGCCAGGGTTGTATTATCCCGGACTCGGAGGAGTGCGGATAGAAGACGTGGTCTTGGTTACCAAAACAGGTTGCAAAATTCTGTCTCGGTTCCCGAAACAACTAGAGATTTGATTCGACAAAAGGCGCCGTCATCCTAAGCGACGCAAAGGGTCCCACCTACACAGATTTCCACACACTCAGGCCGAAGTGTGATCCATCATTCTGTGCGAGGTTCCTCGCTTCGCTCGGAACGACGCTGGAAGAAATGAACGAAGCGCCCGACTGAGCGTCTAATTTGTTCCAACCACTAAAGTGACAATTGATTTCGATACATTAAATTAAGCTCGGTATGTTTTATCCATATGGTTTCGGTCTTGGACCTGGTTGGCTGCTTTATATCGGCGTGCCGCTGATCATCGGGATTTGGGCGCAGATTAGAGTCACGAGCGCGTTCCATAAATGGGGCGAGGTGCGGGCGAGTTCCAACATCACCGGCGCGGAATGCGCGCGCGAAATTCTGCAGGCGGCTCAAATTCACGATGTCGATGTTGTGGAGACCAACAATTTTCTTGGGGACCATTACGACCCGAGAGACAAGAAACTGCATCTCTCCAGCAGTGTGTACCACACGCCGTCAGTGGCGGCGCTGGGCATTGCTGCGCACGAGACTGGTCACGCGATTCAACACGCGAAGGCTTACGCGCCGCTCAAAGCGCGCATGGCGATCGTGCCGGTGACAATGGTTGCCTCGCAAATGCTGCCGTTCGTGATTTTGGGCGGACTCTTCTTCCACATCACAGGCCTGATTACGCTCGGCATCTATTGCTATTTGGTCTTGCTGGTCTTCCAAGTGATCACGCTCCCGGTGGAATTCGATGCCTCGCGTCGGGCAAAAATTATTTTGCAACAGATGGGTATCGTTCAGCCCGGGGAGGAAGTTGCTGGTGTAAACAAGGTCCTAAACGCGGCTGCGCTCACGTACGTGGCGGCGTTCATCGCTGCGCTTGGAAACTTGCTCTGGCTGATGTCGATCCGCGATCGGCGGTGATCGGCTGCACTATGGATTCCGCTCTCGCCTTACCTGCTCGACGAATTTCTGATTTGTTGTCGTCCGGTCTCGAGGCTCGTGCTAAATCTAGACGCGAGACAATGGACCAGCCGCGGGTCGATCCAGATCAGGAGTTGGTAAAGCGAACGCAATCGGGCGATGCAGGAGCCTTCGATGAGCTGGTCATCAAGTACAGCCCGCGTCTTTACGGCCTGGTGTACAACATGACCTCGAACCACGAAGACACGAACGACCTTTTACAAGATATTTTTGCCAAAGCTTACCGTGCGATCCGCGGATTCCGTGGCAAGTCGTCCTTTTATACGTGGATTCATTCCATTGCTGTGAACATGACGCTCAATTTTCTGAAGAAACGCGGCCGGCGTTTTCAGCTGAGCCTCGATGACGTCGATGCCAGCATTCAAAACGACAAAGAATTCCTGGAAAGCACGGCCACGAGCAGTCCGGTGCGCGAAGCAGACCTGTCCGAGCTGCAGCGAAGATTGAACGAGGCCATGATGAAATTGTCTGATGAACACAGAGCCGTGGTTACCATGTTCCATATCCAGGGGATGCCCCACGCGGAGATTAGTAAAATCTTGCGCGTCTCGGAAGGAACGGTACGTTCCAGGCTCTTCTACGCGAATCGGCAGCTACAGAATTATCTGGATGAATTTCGGAAAAATCCTGTTTCCTAATCCGCGCTGAAAATGGACGAGTTTAACGATAACGAAATCGCGAGGCTGCTTCGACTGAAGCGGCACGAACAGCCGCCACCCGGTTATTTCGAGAATTTTTTGCACGAATTTCATCGCCGTCAGCGCGATGAAATGCTCCGCCAGCCGTTGTGGCGCATTTGTCTCGAACGCGCTCACGGTCTGATGCTCGGCTTCGATGTTCGATCTCTCGCGTCGTATCCAGCTGCCGTCGCGGCAGTTCTGGTCTGCGCCGCAGTAATTTCACTGAAGATTTATCAGCAACCGGAAACGGCTCGCGTCGCTCTCCAGAGTCCACCGGCTTTATCGGCGCCGGCGAGGACAGAAGGAGAATGGAGCCTTACATCTCCGGTGGCTACGCAGATTTTTAGGACGCAGCCGGTTCGCAATTTTAATGCAAGCGCCCAGACTCACCGAGCCGCAGCCCCGCCGCGCTATGTGCTCGATAGCGTCCCCGTGAGTTATGAGCCGACTTTCAGATTTTAGGCAGGGTATCGGGCGACGCGCCTCACGCGGCTTGCGCGTCCCGGTATCGCAAGTTAAGAATCTGCGCCTCACTATGTCCTATAAAGCCGCGTTCGCGCTGATCTTTTGCTTAAGCGCCAGTTTGCTCTTCGCCCAAGAGCGGCCCTCCAACGGAGGCAGCGATCGGGTTAAGGACACCTTTAAGCGGGTCATGGCGCAGGCGGAGTCGGCTACGGCAGCCAGCCATCAAGTGAAAGACATCTTCGAGCGCGCCGCCAAAGCAGTGGTCAAGATTCATGGCGTCGATGAGCACAGCGAGATTTGCGGCACTGGATTTTTTATCGATCCCACTGGAACTCTTTACACCGCATATACGGTCGGCGGTGAAGCGGGAAATTTCACAATTGAATTCGGCGGTAAAAAATACCCGGCGCGCCAACTGTTGGCCGATATTCGCAGCGGAACTGCGATGCTAAAAATCGATGGGGCCACTCCGGCCCTGCCGATTGGCAAATCTGAAGAATTGGAAGTAGCAACACCTATTGTCTCGATCGGTTTCCCTTTGGATCTGCCTGAAACGCCCAATTTTGGGATGGTCGCAGGATTTGATCGGAAATATCTGGGCCGTTATTTTTCTACCACCCACATGCGTCTTAATCTGCCGTCGCAGCGCGGAGAAGCTGGCGCGCCGCTATTGAACATGAAGGGGGAAGTCGTTGGCATCGTGGTGAGCAGTCTTGAGAACAACTCGGCGTGTTACGCTGTGCCAATAGAGGCAGCCGAGAAAATTAGGGGCGATTTCATGCGTTTCGGCGAGGCCAGGCATGGCTGGGTCGGGATCAATGTCTCCATGGCGCAACGGCCGGTAGAAGGTTCGCTCGCGGAAATGACGCAAGTTATGGAGGACACCCCGGCGGCCCGTTCCGGAATCAAATCCGGCGATATTCTGTTACAAGTGGGCCGGAAGAAAGTGACTCAGCCAGAAGATGTGCTGGATGCCTCGTTCTTCATCACCGCGGGCGACGTCGTTCCGATCACTGTGATGCGAGGGAATCAAAAACTGACTTTCAATGTGCAGGCCACCCTTCATCCCGCCAGCCGGAGTGGGGTGTTACTCGCCTCTCCTGGCACGCCCGCAATGAATCAGCAGGCGATCCCGCTCTCGCTCGGTTCCGACGTGCCACCTTCGCCGTAGCTCGGGGATCGCGGAATTCTTTTCGCCGGTGCTCCCGAATAATGGCGGTGAGCCGAATTACAGCATCTTTCGAAACT
>JBKPLM010000088.1:0-8816 GCA_046731655.1 Verrucomicrobiota bacterium
GTGATACGCTCGGCCTTCGGGTGCTGTGGTTGTGCTTGTGGCTGCCCAACTATTGGTGCTCGGATTGTACCTGGCGCCGCTATTCAAATCGCCGTTGGTGAAATTGAAGCCTCCCCAGACGATCATTTGGCTGTTCGTCCATACTACTGTATGCGCAGCCCGTGCATCAGCCGCATTGGCAGTGGCGGTGGCCACCCAAGTGTCTGTGCTTGGATTGTATTTCCCGCCCGTGTTCACTAAGTCGGCGTCGCCTTCTCCACCCCAAACGATCATTTCGCCGCCAGTCCATACGGCGCTGTGCCACCTACGTGCGTCCGGGGCGTTGCTCGTACTCGTGGCCAGCCAACTATTCGTAACTGGGTTATACCTGCCGCCAGTGTTGAAATGCCCGTTGGCATAGTCGTACCCGCCCCAGACGATCATCTCGCTGCCGGTCCACACTGCTGTATGAGAATATCGGGCGCTAGGAGCATTCGTGGTGCTGGTAGCTGTCCAAGTGTCCGTATTTGGGTTATACCTGCCTCCAGTGTCAAAGAAGGTGCTGAGACCATCCCAGCCTCCCCAAACAACCATTTCATTACCAGCCCATACAGCGCGGTGGTCAACTCGCGCAGTTGGCGCATTGAGAGTGCTCGTAGCTGTCCAGCTATCCGTATCCGGATTGTATCTCCCGCCGGTGTTCGTGCCAGGGAATCCGCCTCCCCAAATGATCATTTCGGTACCCGTCCACACTGCTGTATGAGAATATCGGGCGCTGGGAGCACTTGTGGTGCTGATAGCTATCCAGGTATCTGTAATTGGGTTGTACCTCCCACCAGTATTCATGCCAAAGGCGCCGCCGCCCCAGATGATCATTTCGTTGCCGGTCCATACTGCTGTGTGGTTGTCGCGAGGGTCAGGTGAGCCGGCGGTGATTGTCCAGGTGTCTTCCAAGCACCCAGTGCCATCCGATATCACCGGCAGCACATAATCGGAAGTGGCCGCTCCCACTGGCTTCCGTATCTGAGCATCCGCCCTTGCTCTCAAAGACTTCAACGACTCGTCACCAGAACCTGCGAAGCTTGTTAATAAACGCTCGGATAACACTGGCCTCGCCAGGCACTCGGCAATTACGAAGGGATCGTTCCCGAGTGCTTCGAACAGTTCGCGCAACACCTCGGGCTGCTTTGTGTGCTGCGCCATGCGATCCATCTCAGCTTGTAATTGCTGTGCAGTAATTGGGCGATGCCAGTAATCCTCCAGCGCCTGTGATTTGCGCAGATAGTCCGCGACTTTCTTTTCAAGTTGGGCCTGAGAGATTACCGCGTCCAGCGGAGGCTTGGGATCAGGTCGTTCCTTTGTCCAAATGCGGTGACGCCAGTAAACGTCCTCAATGGCGCGCTGATATACTACACGCTCAGCGAAGGTCAGAGTTCTCTGCCCAAGGGCCTGCCACTGGCCCAAGGCAAATGGGATCGTAGATACACTAACTAGCAACAGCAGGTAAAACGCGCCTCGAAATAGATACGCTTTCGCGGAAGGCGCTGTTTGCTTTTTCATAATTCTGGAAGTGGGGGGACCGATCCTAGTTGGGCCGTAAAAGGAATGTCCAGACTTTCTGTTTCTTTTTTGGAAAACTGAAGAATAACAGTTGAAGTGTGCTCCAGTTGCGTCCGTTCGCGTGTAGTGGAGAATCAGCAACAGAATGACGAGGTGCGATGATTTTGGAATTCGTCCGGCGCGGGTGGAGGATGTGCCGATTATTTTGCAATTAATTCGCGATCTGGCGACGTATGAGCGCGCGCCGAACGACGTGACCGCGACAGAGGAACAACTTGTAGAGGTCTTATTCGGGGAACGGCCGGCCGCGGAAGTGCTTCTCGCGTTTGAGGAACAATCGCCGGTCGGGTTCGCAGTTTTCTTCCATAATTTTTCCACCTGGCTTGGCCGCCCCGGGCTTTACCTCGAAGACTTGTTCGTGAAGCCGGAAAAGCGCGGCAAAGGTTATGGACGCGCATTGCTGGTCGAGCTTGCGAAAATCGCGCGGGATCGTGGCTGCGGCCGGATGGAATGGGCGGTGCTCGATTGGAACGAACCCGCGATAAAGTTTTATCACGCGCTCGGTGCAAAGCCAATGGACGAATGGACAGTTTTTAGATTGACGCGTGACGGAATCGCGAGGCTCGCGGACTCGGGCCGAGTCGAACAAGATTAAGAGTCAGAGGAAGCGGAAGAGCGCGAATGAGGAAGGAAAAAACAAAGATCGAGGACTACGCGTTTCTCAGTGATACGCAGACCGGCGCGTTGGTGAGCCGGGACGGATGCGTTGATTGGCTTTGTCTTCCGCGGTTCGATTCGCCGGCGTGTTTCGCCTCTCTCCTGGGCGATACGAAAAACGGACACTGGCGGTTTTTCCCAGAGGAAGAAGTCGTGACGACGCGTCGCCGTTACCGTGGTGACTCGCTTATTCTTGAAACGGAAATCGAAACCAAAAGCGGCGCTGTGCGCCTGGTCGATTTCATGCCGCCGCGTGGCGAGAATCCGGACATCATTCGCATCGTGGAAGGGTTGCGCGGCAAAGTGTCGATGCAGATGGAATTGATCATCCGCTTTGATTACGGGCAGATCGTGCCATGGGTGCGCCACCAAAATGACGGACTGGAAGCGATCGCTGGACCGGATGGCTTGATATTGAGAACGCCAGTTGAAACGCGCGGGGAGGACCTAACTACCGTTGCGGAGTTTAGCGTCGGCGAAGGCGAGCAGGTCCCGTTCGTGCTCACTTGGTTTGCATCACACAAGGATCCACCAAGGCCGATCCATTTCGAGCATGCCTTGCAAGACACCGAAAGATATTGGCGAGCCTGGTCCAATCAGTTTCAGGGCCAGGGGAAATGGCGCGGTGCAGTGATGCGCTCGTTGCTTGTTCTCAAGGGGTTGACTTACGCACCCACAGGAGGTCTGGTCGCCGCGGCGACGACGTCGTTGCCTGAGCAAATAGGAGGGCCTCGCAACTGGGACTATCGCTACTGCTGGTTGCGAGACGCTACGTTCGCTTTGCTCTCGCTGCTGCGCGCCGGTTATCGCCAGGAAGCCGAAGGCTGGCGTGAGTGGTTGTTGCGCGCTGTGGCTGGTAGTCCCGCCCAAATGCAGATCATGTACGGTGTTCGCGGCGAACGCCGCCTCGACGAAGCCGAAATTCCCTGGCTTTCAGGCTACGAAAAGTCTGTGCCGGTACGCGTCGGCAACGCCGCTTCGAAACAATTTCAGCTCGACGTGTACGGCGAGGTACTGGCGACGATGTTCGAAGCCGATTGTGCCGGGATCAAGATGCAGGAGCCTGATTGGGCTTTAATGGTGCATTTGATGAAATTCCTCGAATCAAACTGGCAGAAACCGGACGAAGGAATCTGGGAAGTGCGCGGCGGACGAAAAAATTTCACGCATTCGAAAATGATGGCCTGGGTGGCGTTCGATTGCGCCGTGAAACTGGTTGAGGAATGCGGATGCGCGGCAGGCGAGCACCATGCCCGCTGGCTAAAGGTGAGAGAGCAAATTCACCGGGAGGTATGCGAGCGCGGTTACGACTCAAAGAGAAAGGCGTTCACTCAGTATTATGGTTCCGATGCGCTAGACGCCAGCCTTCTGACAATGCCACTTGTCGGCTTTCTGCCTGCAACAGACCAACGTGTCCGCAACACCATCGAGGCCATCGAACGGGAGTTGATGGAAGATGGTTTCGTCTTGCGCTATCGGCCGGAGGAATGCGGCGTGGACGGACTGCCGGGACGTGAAGGTGTTTTTATCCCATGCTCTTTCTGGTTGGTCGCTTGCTGGCACCTACTCGACCGCAAGAAAGAAGCGCGCGAATTGTTCGAGCGCTTACTCGAGGTGCGAAACGACCTGGGACTTCTCTCCGAAGAGTATGATCCACGCGAGAAACGACAGCTGGGAAATTTCCCACAGGCATTTTCGCATGTCGCCTTACTTGCTGCCGCGCGAATCCTTGGCGGTGAATAAGAAGTTACGACGGCTGAATGAATGGGAACACAGCCATCTGGCTGTGGGCCGACGGGCATCTTGCCTGTCGGCATTAACACTGGCGGGGCAGGGATTCCCGCCTGCCCCACAGGCTGGGAAGGCTGTGCTACTTCTCGCTTGAAGAAACGAGCCGCCGAATCAAATCCTCGGTGGTTACGATTCCGCAAAAACTTTTCTTTCGGTCCAGGACAGCAGCCAGGCCGAGCCGGGCGGCGCGCAATTGCCGCACAACCCGATAAGCGGACTCGTCCTCAGTCGTCGTTACGACGCGCCGGACATAATTGTGAAGCGGTTTGCTTCCATTCTGATCGAGCAGGATATCGAGGACATTAATCAAACCAGCAGGTTGCCCTCCTGATGTGATCACGGGCAGACGATCAAGGCCAGATGAAGCACCGAGCTCGACTGCTTCCTGGGTTGATGCGCTCGGCGGCAACGCGACGACTTTGGCCAACGGCAGCATTACATCGCGCACTTTGACCGTACGAAAGTCCACCACGTTATGAATCATCGCGCGTTCGGTTGGAGTGAGGGAGCCCTCGAGCTCGCTTTGCGTGGTGATCTGTTTTAGGTCCTCACGTCCGGCAAAAAGGCGAGCGCGTTTGGCGGCGCGATCCGGCATCAGGAGCTTTCCCAGCCGAGCTCCAAGCTCAAGGAACGGCGAGAGCAGCAGCGACGTTAGTTCGAGCACGCCGGCAAGCTGAGCAAGAGCGCGAAATGGAAATCGCCGGAAAAGCGATTTCGGGAGAACTGAGAGCAGAAACAGATAGACCGGAAGCGCGATGGCCAGAGAGATAAAGTAGCCGGCGTAGCCCCATGATCGGACTAACTCCCGAGTCAATAGAAACAGACCGAGTATGTCCGCTGCGTTCGTGAAGAGCAGAACGGTCACCAGCAATCGCTCCGGATGTTTCAATAAACGATTCAACCGCACTGCCGCAGGCACGCGGCGCTTCACATTTTGGCGCAATCGAATCGGATCAATCGAAAGCAGCCCGCTTTCAATTCCGTTGAATAAGAACGAAACAATCCAGCAACAGAAAATGATCAAAGCGCTCATCATGCTGCTGCTCCAAAAGCCTTCGGCGTTGTTTTCTCCAGCAGAATTTCCTCGATTCTTTTGCGCGCTGCGCGACGGACCGTGATTGCAAGACCCGGAATCTCCAGCTTTGTGCCCGAGCCGGGCAAATAGCCGAGCCGCGTGAAGACGAGTCCGCCAATTGTGTCGATCCCTTCCGCGTCAATTTGAAAACCGAGACATTCGCCCAGATCGTCGAGGCGCGCGTCGCCGCTGACAAGAAATCTGCCATTCCCGAGCGGCTCGATATAAAGAGCGACATCGTCCCGTGGCACTACATCGTGAAGGATTTCTTCCACGATATCCTCCATCGTGATAATCCCTTCAGTGCCGCCAAATTCATCAACCACGACTCCCATCCCCTGAGGACGAGTCAAAAAGAGCTTGAGCAGCTCCAACGCGCCCATCGTCTCGGAGACGAAAGAGGGCGCGATCAGGTTCTCAGTGTAATGATCCGATGAATCGAGCAGGAACAATTTCACATCGATGATCCCGAGAATTTGATCGGGTGTGTCCGCATAAACCGGGACGCGGCGATATCGATTCTTCTTCAGGCGCGCAATTGCTTCGTCGTTCGTTAAATCATCCGGCAGCATGAAACTATCAACGCGCGGCGTCATGCAATCCTTTGCCGTTTTATCTCCGAGCTTGATGATTTCCTGAATGGTTTCGGCTTCGCCTTCATACAAAGCGCCTTCCTCCTCACCCATCTCGAGCAGCGTCCCCAATTCCTCGTCACTCAAACGCGGTCGAGGGCGCAGACGGGAGCGGATAAAAAGATCGACCACGCGAGCGCTCACGCTCTCAAGACCGCGGCCGATGCGGTCAAGAAGCGGCATCGATATCTGCAGGGCGAAGGCGCCGATCGTTGAGAGTCGATAGGGCACTGAAAGTGCGAGGAGCTTTGGGATTAGATCGCAAAAGAGGACAACGATCGCGAAGATCGCAAACCAAGCAGACCACTGCGGAATGCGCCCTGCCAGTGGACCTTCCCACAGAAAAAAGAGAGACAGTACGACCAAGAGGACGTTTATCAGCCCGTCGCCCAGGAGCAGGACATTCAGGACGCGACGCGGATTTTGGCGGAAAAGCTGTACGAATTTCGTGAGGCTGACATGATTTGTTTCCAGCCGGCGCAATTGATGCGTCTTGAGTGAGAAGAGCGCCGTCTCGACTCCGGAGAAGAGAGCGGAACAGAAAATCAAAACTGATATGACCACCAGCAGAATGGCCGGGAGCACAGCTGTCATTTCCTATATTGCCACAGCCAGGCTGGCTGTGAGAAGTCAGCCGTGTGGGTCGGGCAGTCTTGTTCCTCGAAGAAACTGGTGCGTGCTGGTTTGCTCATTAGCTGAGCCGCAAGCAAATTAAACCCTTCATGAGCAAAGGCGAGAGGATTTCGCAGTTTGTGGCCGAAATAGTTGCCGAAGGTGTCGATCCAGCCCAGAAAGACGTTGCAAGGCATCCATTCTATCGCGCATTTTTCCATTGCTGGAATGAAAAGCGTTATTACGAGGCGCACGATGTGCTCGAGCAGCTTTGGCTCAAGACCAAATCATCCGATGCAGATTATTTCAAAGGATTGATTCAGGCGGCTGGGGCTTTCGTTCATCTTCAGAAACACTTCGAATACCCCATGCACGCGAAACATAGCAGGCGCCTGTCTCCTGCGGTTCGCTTGTTCCGGCTCGCTGAACGGAACCTGTCACCGTTTGCTCCGCAACACCACGGACTGGATGTGGCTGCGTTCTGCCGGCTTTTGCGCGGATGTGCCGATCGGATCGTCGCATCCGATTACAAGACGAATCCCTGGTCGCCGGAAACGGCGCCAAAACTGAAATTAGGGTAAGGCGGCGATATCTGTTCAGCGCTGAAGGCGCGGCATCCAACCGTCAGCCTGGGGCAGCGCCCCAGGAAGGTAATTACGCCACAAAAATCAAGCGCTGAAAGCGGGATTCAATTTCCCATGCCGTGAGTCGCGCTTTCAGCGCTGGTGGTTCTGCATTTACGCGTTCTGGGGCGTTGCCCCAGGCTAACGTGACGCGGCGCCTTCAGCGCGAAATGATATTTGCACCGCGGCGACATGCCGCAACGCGACTACCTATCTCGTGAAAATCAATTTCATCCCGGCGATAAGAAGGACTGTTGCCAGAAGGAGCGAAATCACTCGGACAGCAAGACGCCTGCTTCCCAGATGCGAGCCCACAATGCCGCCAATGATCGCAGCTGCTGCGAGGATGAGACCGAGCGAAGGAATCGAACGAACGTTTGTAAAGTAACCAACCAGCCCGGCGATCGAGTTAACCCAAATGAACAACGCCGAAACAGCTGCGGCCTGACGGATGTATGCCCATTGGCAAAACAGCAATAACGGCGTGAGAAATATTCCGCCGCCAGTTCCGGTGAGCCCTGAGAGAAATCCAAGGCCCGCTCCCACGCCAATTGCCACGGGTTGCGACGGGGGAACCGCTTGCGGCGGGTCGCTTCGACGAAACACGAGTCGCACGGCGGAAAAAAGCAGCACAACACCTATCAAAATTCTCAGAACGGAAGCAGATGGCTGAAGATAGCCGCCGACGAATGCGGCTGGGATGGAAAGTAGCGCGAATGGCCAGAATAATTTCCACGAGAAATGACCGGCCCGCCAGAATTGAAACGTGCCGATAGACGCGACCAGAATGTTAAGCACAAGCGCCGTTGGTCGAATAACTGTCGGAGCGAGCCCGAACAGCGTCATCGTCGCGATGTAGCCAGACGCCCCCGCATGACCGACTGATGAATAAAGAAACGCGATTATGCCGACGGCGAGGAACAAAAGAGTGAGATGCGTTGGATCCATGTGATGATGTATGTCATTGCAGGAAGATTATCCGTCGAATGACGAAATCAGAATGACGAATGACGAAGGAATAACTAAGGTCGAATTACGAAACAAGCGCCGCCGTCAGATTTTATCATCATTAATTCGACATTCGACATTCGTGCTTGGTCATTTCCTTAGGGGATTTCTCGCGCTAACGTGGTTGGTGACATCGAGCGACACTTTTGCTGAGCCCAAGCCTGCGCGTCCCGAGCACACGAATCGTCTGGCGCAGGAGAAATCGCCTTATCTTCTTCAGCACGCGCATAATCCTGTCGATTGGTATCAGTGGGGCGAGGAAGCGTTTGCCAAGGCGCGTCGGGAAAACAAACCAATCTTTCTCTCAGTTGGTTATTCCACCTGTCACTGGTGCCATGTGATGGCGCACGAATCGTTCGAAGACGAGAAAGTTGCCGCGATCATGAATCGCGAGTTTGTGAACATTAAAGTGGACCGGGAAGAACGCCCCGATGTCGATCGCGTTTACATGACCTTTGTTCAAGCAACCACTGGTGGCGGCGGTTGGCCCATGAGTGTCTGGTTGGCGCCTGATCTGAAGCCATTTGTCGGCGGAACCTATTTTCCACCAGAGGACCGGTATGGTCAGCCGGCCTTCAAAACGGTGCTCGAACGAATCGCAACGGCTTGGAAGCAAAATCACGACAAAATTGTCGAGCAAGGCAGCAAGATCGTTGAAGCGCTGCGTGATTCTCAATCCGCCGGAAAGGCCGAAGGTAAAATCGATGCAGCGATTTTGGATTCTGCCTATCACCAGATCGATCGTAGCTATGACCCGAAGGAAGGCGGCTTTGGCAACGCGCCGAAATTTCCGCGCCCAGTAACGCTGAATTTTCTCAC
>JBKPLM010000089.1:0-12891 GCA_046731655.1 Verrucomicrobiota bacterium
CTGCCAAGCTTTCTAAGCCAATGGAAGCGAAGAAAGCTGGCGCCGTTAAGAAGCCGAAGAAAAAACTGAATCTTTCGCCGGAACGTCGCGCTCAACTTGCGGCAGCGATGAAAGCCAGGTGGGCGGCCAAACGAGCCGCCGAGGCGGACGCGAAAAGCGCCTCGGGCGATAATCAACATTCCCCGCCGCCAGGACCACCGCCGCCGCTAAACAGACCCGACGGCGCCTAGCAGCGACGAGGCTGTATCGCTGTCGCCACGCATGATCTGAGAACACCGTCGGATCCGGGACCGGCCAGGTCCGCACACCGGACGGATTCGTCCTGCGGCGAACCGGTGGCTACAACGTGCGTGAAATCGCTTTAGATGTTCTTGATTGCTGGCGGATTGGCTAGCCAGCCGTTCACTTGCGTCCGCGACCGCCCACCTCTGCGTGCCGCGGACATGTCACGAGATGATCGTTAACCATCCCCGTGGCTTGCATCAAGGCGTAGCAGATCGTTGAGCCGACGAATTTAAATCCGCGTCGTTGCAAATCGCGGCTCAGGGCATCGGATTCGGCTGTGCGCGCGGGCACGTCGGCCATGCGTCGCCAGCGATTCTGAATTGGTTTGCCAGCCACGAAGCTCCACAGATAAGCGTCGAAAGTCCCAAATTCTTTGCGCACGGCGAGGAACGTCTTTGCGTTCTCGATCGCGGCTGTGATTTTGAGCCGGTTCCGCACAATGCCTGCGTCGCCAAGCAGCCGTTTCATATCGCGCGCGCCATAACGAGCGATTTTTTCCGCGCGAAATCCATCGAACGCCTTCCGATAGTTGTCTCGTTTCTTCAAAATCGTGGTCCAACTCAACCCCGCTTGCGCGCCTTCAAGGATGAGGAATTCAAAAAGCAATCGGTCGTCGTGCACAGGGACGCCCCATTCCTTGTCGTGATAGGTGATGTTCGGCTCGGCTGTAGCCCAGGGACAACGCGACATATGCGCACAGATTATTGAATCACATCCGGAGCGCGGCGCGAAGATGTGGAATCAGGCGTTTGCTGAATTCCACGGAGTCGCCTGCGGATAAATGTGACCATTCGGGGCAATTGAAGCCTGCGAGGTCGGGAAAATCTTCATAGTAAATACCGGGCGCACCGGTGTCTTTGAGCACTCGATCCCAAATACCGGCGCGCGGGGTTTCGCGGTCCTCCAATTGTTTTAGTCCTCCGCTATATGGAAACCGAACGAAAACGATTTTGCCTCCACGAGCCCGAAGTTTTTGTACGGCTCCGGCGACGTCATTGAAGCGTTGGTTAATTGCCTGCCCCATCGTTTTCGCAAATTCTTGTTCCGGAATGTAAGTCGGCGGCGGAGGAGGAGTGAACAGCGGGATCCAGATTTGTTGAATCATTTTCGCCAATTCACTGCCTGGCCGGGCACATTCTTCAATCATTCGGGCGCGGCGTTCGCGATCCAAAGTTCCAAAGTATGGCGGAAGGCGCGGCCGCACCTGCGCATAAGGACGATTGGGAATTGGTAGGCGTTTCAATAGATCGTCGAGAGTCAATTCTTCCTGTTTTAAAAACGCGACATGTTCTTCCAACGGCATGGCGAGATATTGGCTGGCGCGTTGCGCGGGTGTTTGAGTGTGAGATCGCCGGACGGCTTTTTCGCCGCGCTCCATTGGCGGCGTGCCCGGCGGCGCGACAAACAAACGGGGAACAACACTGCAAATGATCGTGCCGTGAAAATTTTCGTCATTGGCTAGGTCGGCCAGCACTGGATAAGCACAGCCTCCGCCCATAGCTAGCTGAACGGGACGTTTGCCTAATCCCTTTTCAAGTTCGTCAAGATCCAGATCGTACCAGCCGCGTGAATCGCCAATGATAACGATGGACTCAGGTTTGACGCGCCGGCGAGCCGATGTCCAAAGATCTTCGTTATCGTTGAGCGTCGGGCCGTAACCGATGGAGCGACAATAGAGTTCCCATGCAGACGCGGCGGCGATAACGATCAGTACAACTGCTACTGTGATGCCGCGCCAGGCCAACTGTGGAATTGGCCGAACATATTCGAGCGGAGGACCGCCGTGCACGCTCTCGAGTTGCGACGGCTTACGGAAGAACAACCGCGGCAGGCGAAGCCTGCGTTTAAAATTGGAAATAGATGAAGGCATTGCTGCTCCCTTGAGTCAGGATGATGGCGCAGGCCATAAAGGCCCATGCCGCTGTTACAATCCAGCGCGGCAAACGCACCACGGCCGTTTCGATGTTGCTATCGCGCAGCGACCAGTGCACGAGAATCATTCCGGCGGTGACGAGCGCGATTTGCAAGATCTCACGCGTAGAAAGGATGGCGTCGCCGTGCGGATGTCCACCAAACATGCCGCCCAACATTCGCGCGGCGACGGTGAAATCGGATGCCCGAAAAAATACCCACGCGATGCAAACGGCAGCGTAAGTGGCGAGCCAACCGAGAATTCGAGTCGCGAGATGGTTCGCCCACACCCTATGCTCGAACAACGCGCGAACAACCCGTTCAACGACGAGATAAGATCCGTGAAGCAAACCCCATACTACAAAGGTCCAGGCCGCGCCGTGCCACAGGCCGCCGAGAAACATGACGATGACCAGATTTGTCCCGGCGCGGACGGGACGGACCTGATTGCCGCCGAGCGGAATGTAAAGATAATCGCGCAAGAATGTGGAAAGCGAGATATGCCAGCGCCGCCAGAAATCGGAAAACCCAATGGCGGCGTACGGGAAACGGAAATTATCTTTCAGATGAAAACCAAGGCACAACGCGGCGCCGATAGCGCAGGTGGAATAACCGGCAAAATCAAAAAATATCTGGCCGGCGAATGCCATGACACCCAGCCAGGAATCCAGTGCGATGAGTGGCCCAGCGTAACCAAAAATACGGTCGGCCGAACCAGAAAGCATTGTATCGGCGAGCACGATTTTTTCGAATAAGCCGAGAGTCATGAGTAATAACCCCCACAGAAACTGCCCTTCGCGCAAAGGCTGTGGTCTGACAAGTTGCGGAAGAAAATCGCCGGCCCGCACAATTGGCCCGGCGACGAGCTGAGGAAAAAACGAAACGGCCAGGACGAAATCGCGCAGAGATTTGGTAGGCTTCAGGACGCCGCGATAAATGTCCAGCGTGTAGGAGAGGGAATGAAAGGTATAGAATGATATGCCGACTGGGAGAAGAATGTCGAGATGCGGTGGCTGATAAATGACGCCAAGGCGAGCGAGCAGCCACTGAAAATTTTGCAGCAGAAAGTTCCCGTATTTGAAGAATCCCAGCATGCTCAGGTTCATGCAGACGCTGGCGACCAACCATGCGCGCCGCGAATGCCGTCCCTTTGCCCTGCTCATTTGCCTACCAAGCCAAAAATCCATTGCCGTCGTGGAAAAGAGCAGCGCCGCGAAGGGCGGATTCCACGCGCCGTAAAAGATGTAGCTTGCGATTACGAGAAGATTTTTCCGCGCATTCCAGGAATGGATATTCCAATAGGCGGCGACGACGATTACAAAAAAGACGACAAACGTGAGCGAATTGAAAAGCATGAGGGGCGCGCGAACTGCTTATTCAAGAGCCACGTTGATTGCGAGTACATTCTTTGTTAGGTCTATGGATCTATTCTAATCTCCGCGATAGTCGCGCGCCGCAGCGGATGTCAGCGTCGACGCCGGCTCGACGCAGGATTGTCCGGATCGTATTCGTACAGCCGCGACGGATCGCCGAAGACTGCGCCAAGCGCGCGCCCGGGCCATATCTCGAAATAGCTCAGCAGTAGCGCCATCAGCGGTACGAGAATGAAGGCAAGGCCATGCGCGGCCATAATGAACATGGCCATGGCGCGCAGTATCAGGAGATACACATCCCACCGCACCCGCTGTTTCAGCTCTTTGTCAGGCATTGCGTCATAGCCCGACTGGAATGCCTTCCAGAAATGCGCGGCCGCCAGTGAGCCGAAGGTAAACCAGAGGACAGGTGATTGCACGAGTTGGCGGCGCAGCGCGTCGCCGAGCAAAAGACCGTGGAGCGGAATCAACACAATCCAGTATGGCAGGCCAATGATACCGACGAGAAAAAGCCATGTGATGGTGCCGCCCACGAGATTCTTCACGGACATCGCGCCGACCGATTTTGGCCGCGTCTCGCGCAGTGCGCGAGGAATCAGAGCGGTTACGATCGCGATTAGCGCGGTCAGTCCATCGAACCAGTAGTTGAACACAGCGAGCGCGGCAGACCAGCCGAAGCCGTAGATGCCGACAACGGGAATCAAATTGCGTGCAATCACGGCCCACGCGTCGGGCCGCGATGCCAGTTCGCGCAGATGCTGCGAGGGCGGCGGCGGCGCAATCGGTTGCGCCGCGGTGGAACTGGTCTTTTCCTGAGGCTTCGCCATTTCAGCAGGTTACCAGACAGACCGGCGACATGGAATCAATTGGCTTCGAATCTCGCGCAAGTCTGCGAATGAATGAAGGTCTGCAGATCGGGCGAAGCCGATAAAAATCTCGTTTCAACACTCTTCTTGATCTGGAAACTATATATACTAGATTAGTTTCTAAAGTCTCAAAGGAAACACACGGAGAAAGGAGCCGATTATGAAATCTCAAAGGAAGCTTCATCGGGAATTACGACAAAGAATTCTCAACCTTCCAGGTGTAACCGAGCGAGAGCATGCGGGGATTCATGAAGACGCGTTCTTTGTCGGACATACAATGTTCATGCACATCCACCCCGAAAGCTTTCGGGGCTGCGACATTCGATTGTCGAAAGCCGATCAGCCCCGAAGGCTTTCGGGGTTGCGGAAGGCAAAGCGCGCACTCACCGATGGGCGCCGGCAGGATACGTCACGTTCGTTGTGAACAATGAAAAGGATTTGGAGCCGGCAATGCATCTGATTCAGATGTCACACGGTCTTTTTGCCGGCAAACAGAGCGTTCCGTGAATCGAGCATTATTAGGATCGACAAAATGCGTAGTAACAAGGAGCCGACTATGAAACTGTTTGTTATAGGAGCGACCGGGCGGACGGGGCAGGAGATTGTTCAGCAAGCCCTCAGGCGAGATCATCATGTCACCGCGTTTGTTCGCTCGCCGGAAGCCGTGACCTTAAGGCACGAACGGCTTTCAGTTGTCAAGGGGAGTGCAACGGATGAAAACCAACTTTCCGAGGCAATGCGAAGTCATGATGCCGTCCTTTTCGCGTTAGGGCCGCGCGAGGTTTTCAAACCGAGCTCACTTCTTCACGCCAGCGCACTCGCGACTACTCGTGCAATGCAGCGTTCAGGAGTGAAACGGCTACTCATTCTCTCAGCAGCAGCGCATTTTCCAGGCATTCCCAATCGCATTGTCAGTTTTATCCTTCGAAATCACATGCGGGATTCGCTTGCCATGGAAAAAGTCGTGCAAGAGAGCGGGCTCGACTGGACGCTCGCTCGTCCTCCACGTCTTACTCAGCAGCGATACACAACGTATCGAAGCCGGGAAGGCGCTGCTCCCGAGAAAGGGTTCAGTCTCTCCCGTAAAGCGGTTGCGGCATTCATGCTCGATGCGATCGAGCAAAAGAGACACGTTCAGAAAATCGTGGGTATTTCGAAATAGCCTTAGAATTCCCCATGTATATCGCCTACATCGTTGTTACGGTCTTGACTGCCGCCGCTAATATTTTCTCGGCGATACTCGATTTCATTCGCTACAAGCAGATCCTCATCAACATGGCCAAAGTAGGCGTGTCGGAGTCGTGGCTAACAACACTTGGAATTCTCAAGGCCGCCGGAGCGCTCGGACTGCTGGTCGGCATTTGGGTTCCGCTCATCGGAATAGCTGCCGCGATCGGCCTCGTGCTGTTTTTCATCGCTGCCATCATCACCCACCTACGCGGTCGGGACTACTCCTTCGGTCTGGCGATCGTGTTCCTCGTGCTGGCCCTGGCTGCACTGGTATTGCGACTGGCCTCGTTGTGAGCAGGGCGTCGAATACAAACGAACGCTGGCGACGAGATGCTGTCTTAGTCAGTGCCAAACGAAAAAACAGGCGAGAGCGATCGCGATCAGATCTTCGCAGATCGCTGCAAAAAGATCTTTGACGCGTAAATCGTTCACGATACGCCGCCGGATTTCGTAACCGACGAAGGCTCCGATCACGCCGCCGGTTCCACCCAGGAGCGCGCCGGCAAGTAATAACCCTCCGGCTGCCACGAAAAGACTCGCGCCGCTGAGGCCGCCCAGGAGGGTGCGTGCTAACAACGGCGCGAAGGCGGTCCGTTTCGGAGTCTTGGGCAGCTTATCTGCGATTAACTCGCCGATGGCGCAGATGGAAAATATCGCGACGGCTGCTGTTGATCCCATAAACGCAAGGGGCGAGCTGTGCAGGTCCAACGAGCCAAGATGCGCAGCCCAGGCAACAACTGCGGGTGCGAGCAACGAACGCAGTCCAGCGACAATTCCGATGCCAATAGCGACGACGAATATGTAGTTCACGAGGGTTACGGATTTTATTAGCGCCGCCGCCGAAAATGAGGACTCACTTCAAATACTTATCGAACCAGCCGACCGTTTGCTCTAATCGCTCGATTTGGTTCTCGGGTTTGATGAAAAGGTGGCCTTCGCCGGAATAGATAATAAGTTTTGTCGGCACACCGAGCGTCTTCAAGGCGTGCCAGAATTCGTAGGACTGCGAAGCGGGACACTCAGCGTCGCGCTCACCGACAATCACCAGAGTAGGGGTCTTTACGTTCTTGATGAACTTAATAGGCGAACTTTTCTCGTACACAGCAGGATCGTCGTAAACTGATGCACCAAAGAATGGGATCATCCATTGATCGATCAAGTTCTGGCCATAATAACTTTGCCAATTCGCAATACCCGCGCCGGCGACAGCGGCGCGAAAACGGTTGGTCTGCGTGACAGTCCACATGGTCATGTATCCACCGTAACTCCAGCCGGTCACTCCAAGACGTGCAGGGTCGATTGGATATTTTTTTATCGCTGCATCGACTCCGGCGAGGTCGTCGCGCAGATCGCCGCCACCAAAATCTTGAACGTTCGCGCGCGTAAAATCTTCACCTTGTCCGTAACTTCCACGGGGATTGGGAAGGAGCACGTAATAACCGCGTTCGGATAGGGCGGCGATGATTGCGCGAGACATTCCGAACGACGCCGGCCATTCTGACGTCGTCAGACTGGATGGTCCTCCATGGATAAGCACGACCATCGGATATTTTTTGCCGGGCTCCACTTTCGCGGGCGGGACTAACCAGCCTTGAATGTTAAACCCTTCGTTCGTCCACTCGATGCTTTCGGCTTTGCCCCAGTTCGCCTGCAAGCCAGCATTGTTGTTTGTGAGACGGCGCCATTCGCCGGGCGGACCGGCGAAAACTTCTGGTGGCGAATTGTAAGCACTCAGCTCCGCCGCGGCGACTTTGCCATCTCTGGAGACCGAAAGGTCCGGAAAATTGCCAAACGCGTGAACGCCTTCCGGTCCTTCCCAAATTGTTCGTGTGGAATTGTCGGACAGGTGAAAGTCTGAAATGGCGCTGCCGCCGCCGACGTACTCGATCAGCAGAATGCGATCGGGCGTCAACCAGAAAAATGAGTTAACGGAAGTTTTCCTCCTCCGTGTGCGATCCACCACATCGCGGCCGTCGACTAACATAGTAAATAAATCGCCGCCGTGAAATCCTTCGTCGCTCATGAATCCTTCAATAAATGCGATCGAAGTGCCGTCGGGCGACCAGCGTGGAACGGCAACTTGAGGAACAAGAGGTTTGTAAATGGATGTGGCGCTGCCTTTTTCGATTTCGATTGTGTAAATCTGCGCGATCCACCAATTGTTATCGCCAGGTCCCGGCGCAGCCGTTGCAACGAACGTCTTGTCGTCGGGCGACCAATCGTAATCGTAGATGTGAAGATTTTCCGGAGAAACCTGACGCAACCTCCCACTGGAAACGTCGAGAACAGCGATCCGCTGATTATGAATCGCGGTGTCGATCACGCCGGTCGTCGTTGGCGCAGCCATCAGTGGACCGCCACCACCAGCGCCTTCGATATAGAGGAAGGCAATCTGCTTCCCATTGTGCGACCAACGCGGTCGCGCCGCGTAACCATTTAAGTTTGTAAGTTTCTTCGGATCGGAACCAGCATTCACCGTCCAGAGTTGCCGCTGCTGTTGTTCGCCAGCGCTGGAGAAAAATGCGAGTGTCTTGGAGTCAGGAGACCACGCGGGATCGAAATCAGTTCTCTCTACGGTGGCAGAAATGTCGACGATCTTTGCCACGGTATTTCCAGAAATTTCGCGAATGTATGTCTGCTTCGATGTTGATGCGGCAGTCGATTGCACCCATGCAACGTGGGTGCCGTCGGGCGAAAGGGCGATGTCTCCGTAAAGAACAGTCTTACCCAGCTGTTCGGTCAGCTGCTGCATGGTCTGAGCTGTTAGCGTCATCGGAAAAAGACAAGCCAGAAGAAGATGCTTCATCTTGTGATCCTGACAAAGGGCTGCCGGAGCGGCAAGTCAGACGAGTGCCAGCGACGCCTCGTCTCGACAATTTCGTTTCGTTCTGTTTAAAGACGATCTGCCGGGCTCGTAAAACTGAGAACACGATGGACAAAAAAACATCTCACACGACTACGGAACCAGTCCTGAGTCGTGATCAAACTTTAGTCGATCCATGTCCGAAGTGAGTGGCGTGGCAAAGACCACGTCTTTGCGAATAGCGGCCGAGCGTTCAATCACATATCATCAATCGATGGCTCGGATCCGGATCCGCTTGGCAAGAGCAGATGATTCCAGCGCCCTGGCCCATCTGCGCTATCGATTCCGTACGGAAACAGAATCGGCCACAGAAACCAAATCGCGCTTTTTGCGCAGATGCATACCGTGGATGAGGAAACGATTTCACTCCCGCTCGTATCCGTGGCGCTGTTGGGTCCTCGATGATGGCAAACAATTGCTGGGCCATGTTTGCGTGCAGTTGTTTGAGAAAGTCCCCAATCCGATTCACGACGAACCGGAGCGTCATGCTTACGTGACCAACTTTTACCTCGTCCCTGAAATACGGAACCGCGGACTTGGCAAAAAAATGTTGAAAGAAGCGTTGTCATGGTGTTGCGCGCGAGGCACGGACGCAATCATTTTGTGGGCAACCCCTGACAGCAAATCTCTTTATCGGCGGTGCGGGTTTGTTAGCACCTCAGATCTTTTCGAGCTGCGAAGCCCGAGCGACCCTTAGTTCCGAAGCGCTTTGGTGAAGCGAACCAATTCGTCGGCGACTTGTTTAATTCGTTCGTCGATTTTTTGGTCGCTGATGTGCTCGCCATTGAAAGCATCGGACGTGGCAAACGCGAACCGCGGAATAACGACGCAACGAAAATCGAGCATGAGGCTGTTGGCGTACGCCATCACTGACATGTAACTTGCGTGCCCTCCGGCTGCGCAAAGGAAGCCGACGACCTTGTCTTCCCATGCGCTTCCGGTCAGCTCGATCATGTTCTTGGTTGCCGCGGCGACATCGTAATTATAAACCGGCGCGGCGATGAGGATGCCGTCGGCGCTTTCAATGGCCGCGCTCAATTTTTTTGAGCCGGGCATCCCATAACATTTGTCTGCGTCACAGAGCGGCAGGTCCATTTCACGGATATCAATCCAATCACAATCCGCTTTCTTTTTTTTCAAATGCGCGAACGCGGCGCGCCCCATTCGGCGGCTGTTGCTGTCAGGATTACCGCTCGTACTGATGACAAGATGCTTGGGCATGAAGCAACGCTAGAAGCAAACGCCGAACGCTCAACTTCGAAGGGCCTTCGCGAGCGGGCATCGAACTCCGAAAGTTTTGACTCACTCGCTCCCGCTCATTCGGCCTCTCGGCTCAGCCCACCTATGTCGCTCGCACCCTGCGGCTCCATTCGCGAGCAGGCGTCCAATGTCGAAACTCAGACGCCTGATGTGCGATCGTACGGAACGATGTTATCCCATTCATCGGCGGATGAACGCGCGACAAAGGCGATCACGGGTTCGGTCTTGCTCATGTTGAAGACTTCGTGAGGCACTCCGGGTTTGATGTAAATGAAATCGCCGGCTTCATTTTCGATCACCTGTTTGAGGCCAGCGCCGAATTCGTGGCGCACTCTTCCTTCGATGATGTAAAGGATCACTTCGAAATCGACATGAATATGTGCGAACGCGACGCCGCCCGGGGGGATGGTGGCAATGTTCGCGGATAGATTCTTCGTGCCGACATTCTTCGCGGACATGCCTTGCTTGTAGTGAATGCCGTTCCAATTCCTTTGGGCACCGCCACCGCGAATGGTCAATATCCCATCGTGATCTTCTACAGCGCCAAGCTGGATGTTGTCTTTCATAAGAGGTGAGGCGTTTGTAGCGGAGAGGTTGAGATCAGGAGTCAGTCGGGAATCGGTTCGAAACCGGCAAACATTTCGGCGGACTCGGATAACGTGTTGAGCGGAATACAATCGCAAACTTCAAAGAATCTGTTCCACATCGCGAGAACATTTGCGTTGTTGTGCGCCGCGTTAATGGCTTCCTGCGATTTCCATTCCGAGACCTCGATAATTGTGCCGTCGCGTGCGCGCATGATGGTCGGTGTGCGATCCGTTACGAGCCCTTCTCTGCGCAATGTGGGAACACGACGCCTAACCAGGTCCAGAGTTTCGCTTTCCCTTCCGGGTTTGGGTCGATACGCGACGATGACAACGACAGGCTCGATCATTGCTGAAAGTCAGCATATTCCGACACGTGACAATAACAATTTCACTTAGATTTGACGAGCACGATCAAAACGATTCGTTGATACGATGACCGATTGAAGCGATGGAGCATTCTACCGAGGTGATTTGTTACAAAGTTAAAATGTTAAAAAAGGGACAGTACTATCTGCGGTTCAACCCTGTGCCTTTGTAACTCTTTTAACTTTTTAACTACACGATGAAAGCTTTTGAAATAGCCGGATTGCCGCCTGACGAAGTAAGCCGCTTCGTTGTCGGAGAGCATTCCGATCCCTTTCGAGTGTTGGGTCCGCACCGGGTTGGGGACGATTTAGAGATTCGTGTCTTTCGGCCCGATGCGCGCAAGATCGAGATCGTGCTGGATCAACATCCGGAAGAGCCGATCGCAGCGCAGAAAATTCAGCAGGACGGTTTCTTTTGCGCGACTGTGCGGAACGCAACACGCGATCTTCCATACCATCTCCGAGTCACTGCCTGGGACGGATCGCATTACCTGACACGGGATCCGTATCAGTACGGCCCAATCATGGGCGAGGTGGATCTGCATCTTTTCGCCGAAGGCCAGCACTGGAAAATTTACGACAAGTTCGGCGCACATGTGCGCACCATCGGTGACGCCAGTGGCGTTTATTTCGCAGTATGGGCGCCTAACGCGCAACGCGTCAGCGTGGTTGGCGATTTCAACGATTGGGACGGCAGGGTCAATCCCATGCGTAAACTGGTCGGCAGCGGTGTGTGGGAATTATTCTTGCCCGGCATCAAACGAGGCGCGCACTACAAGTTCGAGATCCGCACTCAGACTGGCGCGCTGCTTCTCAAGAGCGATCCGTTCGCATTTTTCAATCAGCACGGAAAATCGACCGCATCCCTGGTGTACGATCTGGAACGTTACAGCTGGAATGATGGTGCGTGGATGGAATCGCGCCGGACACACAACTGGCCGAAAAGTCCCATCAGCATTTACGAAGTGCACTTGGGGTCGTGGCGTCGCAAAGCTGAAGAAGGAAATCGACACCTCAGTTATCTCGAGCTTGCCGAAACGTTACTGCCGTACGTGTTGGAAATGGGCTACACGCATATCGAGTTGTTACCAGTTGCCGAGCATCCCTTCGAAGGTTCCTGGGGTTATCAGGTCACGAATTATTACGCGCCCACCAGCCGGTTTGGCACGCCTGATGAGTTCCGTTATTTCATCGACAAATGTCATCAGGCCGGCATTGGCGTGATCATGGATTGGGTGCCTGCGCATTTTCCAAAGGACGCCCACGCCCTGGCTGAATTCGATGGCACCGATCTTTACGAGCACATGGATCCGCGCCAGGGCGAGCACCAGGATTGGGGCACGCTCATTTTCAACTTTGGCCGCAACGAAGTGCGCAATTTCTTGATCGGCAACGCGCTATTCTGGCTCGACAAATATCACATCGACGGGCTGCGCGTGGATGCTGTGGCTTCGATGCTTTACCTCGATTATTCGCGGAAGCCCGGCCAATGGATCCCGAATGTTTACGGTGGCCGCGAGAACCTCGACGCCATCTATTTCCTGAAACGTTTCAACGAAGTTTGTTACGAGCGTTTCCCCGGAATTATGACCATTGCGGAGGAATCAACCGCGTGGCCCGGGGTATCGCGTCCAACTTATCTGGGCGGGCTCGGGTTCGGGTTTAAATGGAACATGGGCTGGATGCACGATTTCCTGCAATACATGAGTCTCGACCCGATTTTCCGGCGTTATCATCACGGTAACATCACCTTTTCGCTGCTCTACGCCTTCCAGGAGAATTTCGTCCTGGTACTTAGCCACGATGAAGTGGTGTACGGCAAGCGTTCGTTGCTATCCAAAATGCCGGGTGACGAATGGCGGCAATTCGCCAATCTCCGAATGTTTCTTGCGTGGATGTACGGGCATCCCGGGAAAAAGCTCGTCTTCATGGGCGGCGAATTCGGCCAGCGGAACGAATGGAACCACGACAGAAGCCTTGACTGGCAACTCGTTAGTCTTCCTCCGCATGATGGTCTGCGCCGGCTGGTGCAACATTTGAATTACATTTACAAAAGCGAACCGGCGCTTTGGCAGCTCGACGATACCTACGAAGGATTTGACTGGATCGATTTTCACGATGCCGATAACAGCGTGGTCTCATTCCTGAGAA